>JAYVIV010000162.1:0-27258 GCA_043769985.1 Arcicella sp. | reverse complement strand
GAAGAGAAAATTTCTACCGAAGAGGTAATCAGTATTCTCAAATCATCACAAGAATTATTATCGGCAAACAAGAGTTTACGAAAAAAATCATTAGAATTAGAAAAGGCAACATCCGAATTGAAAGATGCGAACGAAATCTTACAACGTACCGATAAACTAAAAGACGATTTTCTAACCACGGTAGCTCATGAAATCCGTACACCACTTACTTCAATCAGGGCTTTATCCGAAATTGTTTTTGATAATCCCGATATGGAAATTGAAGAAAGAGAACATTTTTTGGGAACCGTCGTAAAAGAGTCTGACCGATTGAGTAGGTTGATTAATCAGGTATTGGATTTAGAAAAATATGAATCAGGGAAACAAAAACTGAATATCGAAGAAGTTGATATTCAGGATATTATAAAAGATTCGGTCAATACTTTATACCAACAAGCGAAAGAAAAAGGGATTAAAATAGTATTTATGCCCGATCGTTTTGCCCCAAGATTTGAGGCTGATAAAGATAAATTAATTCAAGTATTGGTAAATCTTTTATCAAATGCCATCAAATTTTGCCAACCTGAAAAAGGAGAAATAACCATCGCCACGCATTATGTAGAAGGATGTATTTATACAAGCATACAAGACAATGGTGTAGGAATTGATAAGCAATTTCAACGATTAATTTTCGATAAATTTTTCCAAGCCGAAGACCAAACCGTCAAAAAACCAAGAGGAAGTGGCTTAGGATTGGCAATATCCAAAAAAATAGTAGAGCTTCACAACGGACAGATTTGGCTGGAAAGTGAAGTTGGAAGAGGTTCAAAATTTACATTTATGATTTCAGTGGTTTAGATGTTCGATTTTCGATGTTTGATGTTCGGTTTTACTCCGATAATCGAAAACCGAAAATCAAACATCGAAAACCGAACATCGAAACAAAAAAATATGAAAGAATTAATAAAAGTTTTAATCGTAGATGACGAGCCGAGTATTTTGATGTCCTTAGAATTCCTGATGAAAAAGGAAGGATATCAAGTATTTATTGCTCGTGACGGCTCTGAGGCTATGGATATAATCGAAAAAGAAGTGCCTTCCATCATTCTTCTGGATATTATGATGCCCAATGTTGATGGCTATGAAGTGTGTCATTCGGTCAAAAATAGCCTTCGTTTTGAACACATTAAAGTCATTTTTCTAAGTGCCAAAAACAAGGAAGTCGATATGGAAAAAGGCTATGCGGTTGGGGCAGATTTGTACGTAACCAAGCCATTTTCAACCAGAACATTAGTGGCAAAAGTGAATGCTTTGGCGATTAATGTGGTGTCAGGGTCGGCTTCTTGAATTAATGAGTGAATGATAGAGTGATAGAATGAGTGAATGTAAAAATAATTCATGAAAGCTATACACCTTGTCATTTATTCTATCACTGCATCATTCTATCATTCACTCATTGAAAACATGAAATATCAAGAAAAATATAACCACAGTATCACCAACAAAGAGCAATTTTGGGCGGAACAAGCCGATAAAATTGCTTGGTTTAAAAAACCCGAAACCATACTTTCACAAGATGAACATGGCTTTCATCGTTGGTTTGAAGGCGGCAAGCTCAATACCGCTTACTTAGCCCTTGATTATCACGTAGAAAATGGACGTGGCGAACAAAATGCGTTGATTTATGATTCACCCGCAACGAATTCCGTTAAAAAATATACATTTAGACAACTCCGTGACGAAGTAGCAAAATTGGCAGGAGGACTAAAAAGTTTAGGCGTTGAAAAAGGCGATACCGTTGTAATTTATATGCCGATGGTTCCCGAAGCGGCCATGGCAATGTTGGCTTGTGCCAGATTGGGAGCGATTCACTCCGTGGTTTTTGGCGGTTTTGCTCCCAGTGAATTAGCCATTAGAATTGACGATGCCAAGCCAAAAGTCATTATTTCGGCTTCTTGCGGAATTGAATTCGAAAAGATAATTCCCTATAAACCACTCTTGGATGATGCCATCGATAAGGCAGAATTTAAGCCTACGCTTACCGTAATTTTACAGCGTCCACAAGCATTAGCGACAATGATTGAAGAACGTGATATTGATTTTATTGAGCTTCAAAATAATTCGCAACCCGCTGATTGTGTGGAAGTTGATGCGACAGACCCCTTGTATATCCTCTATACTTCTGGCACAACGGGAAAACCAAAAGGAATTGTTCGGGATAATGGTGGACACGCCGTGGCGATGCACTATTCGATGGAAGATATTTATAATGTGAAACCTGGCGATGTCTTTTGGGCGGCTTCGGATGTGGGTTGGGTGGTTGGACATTCTTATATTGTTTATGCTCCCTTGATTTATGGTTGTACCACTATTTTCTTTGAAGGAAAACCCATTCGCACACCCGATGCAGGTACGTTTTGGCGAGTAATTGAAGACCATAAAGTTAATTGTTTTTTCACTGCTCCAACGGCTTTTAGAGCTATTCGTAAAGAAGACCCAGAGGCAGAATTAATGAAAAAATATGACCTCAGTTCCTTAAAAAGCATTTTTGTGGCTGGCGAACGTTGCGACCCACCTACTTTGGAATGGTTGCAACATATTTCAAAATTACCCGTGATTGACCATTGGTGGCAAACAGAATCGGGCTGGGGAATGGTATCAAATATGATGGGTGTTGAGGAATTTCCCGTAAAAATGGGGTCGGCAACCAAGCCCGTTTGTGGTTTTGAATTAAAGATTTTGAACGAAGCGGGAGAGGAAGTAAAAGCCAATGAAGAAGGGTTTATTTGCGTAAAATTACCGATGGCACCAGGCAGCTTACCAACCCTTTGGAACGATAACGAACGATTTAAAGAGTCATACTTGAATACTTTTGAAGGCTACTACCTCACAGGCGATGGCGGATATATAGATGAAGAAGGTTATGTATATGTGATGGGGCGAGTGGATGACGTAATTAACGTGGCGGGACACCGACTTTCAACGGGCTCGATGGAAGAAATTATTGCTTCACATCCAGCAGTGGCGGAGTGTGCAGTCGTGGGTATTGCGGATGAATTACGAGGACAAAGACCCGTTGGTTTTGTGATATTAAAAGACGGTCAGACGATTGATGAAGCGAGCCTTGAAAACGAAACAATTGCCCTCATACGTGATAAAATAGGGGCTGTTGCCTTTTATCGGAACACGATTTTAGTGAAACGTTTACCCAAAACTCGTTCTGGAAAAATCCTCCGAAAAGTAATTAGACAATTGGCCGATGGTGAAAATTTTACAATTCCTTCCACCATTGACGACCCTTTAATTTTGGAAGAAATTAAGCAATATTTACTGACAAGAAAGATTGGAAATATTGTATAATAATTTAGCGTAAATGGGTATATAATTTTAGCGGAATACTTTTGAATAAGGATAGATTGGGGTGTTTTAGGTGGTAATTTTACAAGAGGAATTTGGAGGATATTGAGAAAATTTATTCGCTCTCATATTCTTATTATTTTAAAAATACATCAAAGCTTGTTTATTTTGTTCAAATATCAAAGGGTTTGGAAATGCGTTTTATTCTTGAAGAAAATTGATTGGATTATGATTGAGGGTGTTTATATATTATGCACTTTTTGTAGATTTGAAAACCAACAATAGCTAAATAAGGTAAATTTGTAAAAAAAGACTATGACACAAATAACGCTAAAACTCGAAGATTCATTAGTGGAAAGTATTGGAACTGAGCAAATTGAAAAGCTCGTTAAAGAGTGGTTATTTCAATACAAAAGAAAACAATCACTTACAGAAGCCGCTGATGAACTTTCTACTATTTCACTTCTCAACGACCCTCAATGGCAAGCAGCACGTCATTTAGCTTGGGATTCTTACAAGCATAATTTTGAAAATTTGGCATGATGAGATATTTTCGGACGAACAGTGTTAGTGTTTAATTGTCAGGAAATTATAAGTAAAATATATCAGTTCGATTGCTTTCGCAAGTGTCGTTGGTGTAAAACACACAACGATGGCGTGCGAACTTGGAACACCGACAAAAGCAAATCAAAGAAAATATATGAACAAAATACAGCCTTATGAAACTTTGAAATTTGATAATTCAAAAGAATATGCTCTTAGTATCCTAAATAAAAACATATGTTCTATTGAGTTATTAAGAAAATTAAGTCACGAAGAAGCGACAATCATATTTGATTTAATGGATAAAAGAGCAAAATATGATTACTTAGAAAATAAAATCAATGAAGTAATTTTAAATTTTAAAGATTTTAATAATTTTTTATCGGCAAGTGATAATGAAGATTCTGAACAAAGTCGAAAGTTAGCCTTTGTGCAAATAAATAGATTATTTCTAAATTTTCTAAATTCTTGGAAAATTTTTATAGAATTTACAGATAAATTTTATAAACGTAATTTTGGGAAAAATTCAAATGAGGTCGAAGAATTAACAAAAATCTCACACAGATTATTTGATGATAATTTTTCATATAGATTTTTTTCCAAACTTCGTAATTATTCTGAGCATGAATACTATCCGATATATGCAATTAGAACAGATGGAAAAGGGAATAAAGAGGCTTTTTTTGATAAAAAAACTTTTATTAATGAAAAAAGCTATTTTCCAAAGAAACATTTTGAAAAAGACTGGAATTTATTTCATGATTATTTTCCAGTATTGCCACAGTGTATTGAGGGTATAAAATTATTGCAGATTATCTTAGATTGTTACCAAAAAGAAAATAATACTTTCAATGATTATTCAAATAAAATCAACGAAATTATTGAAGGATTATATGACAACAAAAGTGAATATTATATGACAGAATTAAATCAAGATTTTTTAAAATCTCGATTTCAACTTATTCAAAATGTAACTAACAATATACAATTTATCTAAATCAACCACGCTCTTTCGGATTGCGAATCCGAAAGAGCGTGGTTGATTTAATCTGGGTCTCATAGACCATCAAAAACCAACAAAACAAAAAAATGATCCAACAAATATCCTCCTTCGCCCAATACCAAGAAGTATATAATCAATCAATCACCGACCCCGAAGGATTTTGGGCGGAGGTCGCTCAGAATTTTCAATGGCGTAAACCTTGGAAAAAAACCCTTGAATGGGACTTCGCTACGGCAAATACGAAGTGGTTTGTCGGTGGTAAAATGAATATTACCGAAAATGCCCTCGACCGTCACCTCGCAACTCGTGGTGACCAAGCCGCTATTATTTGGGAACCTAACGACCCCGAAGAAGAATCTATCACGTTGACATACAAGATGTTACATCAAAAAGTGTGTCAATTTGCCAACGTCTTGAAAAAGCACGGAGCCAAAAAAGGGGATAGAATTTGTATCTATATGCCCATGATTCCAGAGTTGGCAATTGCCGTGTTGGCTTGTGCCAGAATCGGGGCGATTCACTCAGTAGTTTTTGGTGGTTTCTCGGCTCAATCTATTGCAGACCGTATCAACGATGCGCAATGTAATATCGTCATTACCTCCGATGGTTCTTTTAGAGGAAATAAAGAAATTGCTTTGAAATCAACCGTGGATGATGCCTTGATTCAGTGTCCATCGGTGCAAAAAGTGATCGTTTCCACTCGTACTCGCACACCAGTTTCGATGATTAAAGGTCGTGATGTATGGTGGGAAAATGAAGTAAAAACGGTCTCTTCCGACTGTCCAGCCGAAGAAATGGATGCGGAGGATATGCTTTTTATTCTTTACACTTCTGGCTCAACGGGTAAGCCCAAAGGCGTTGTGCATACTTGCGGGGGCTACATGGTTTATGCCACTTATACCTTTGCCAATGTATTCCAATACCAACCCGAACAAGTGCATTTTTGTACGGCAGATATTGGTTGGATAACGGGACATTCATACATCGTTTACGGACCGCTTTGTCAAGGAGCAACCACCTTGATTTTTGAAGGAATTCCGACCTATCCCGACGCAGGTCGTTTCTGGGATGTAATTGATAAACACAAAGTTGACATACTTTATACGGCACCAACCGCCATCCGTTCGTTGATGAGTTTTGGTAATCAATTCGTTGATAATAAAGATCTTAGCTCATTAAAAGTGCTTGGTTCGGTTGGTGAACCCATCAACGAAGAGGCATGGCATTGGTATGATGAAAATATCGGAAAAGGCAAATGTCCGATTGTGGATACATGGTGGCAAACCGAAACGGGCGGTATTATGATTTCGCCAATTGCGGGTGTTACCAAGACAAAACCAGCCTACGCAACTTTGCCATTGCCAGGCGTTCAACCGATGTTAGTGGACGAAGCGGGCAATGAGATTTTGGGTAATGGTGTATCAGGTAATTTGTGCATTAAATTCCCTTGGCCAGGTATTATTCGTACTACTTACGGCGACCACGAGCGTTGTATTCAAACGTATTTTTCAACCTACAAAAATCTGTATTTCACGGGTGACGGTTGTATGCGTGACGAAGATGGTTATTACAGAATCACGGGTAGAGTTGATGATGTAATGAACGTTTCGGGACATAGAATTGGTACGGCTGAGGTTGAAAACGCTATTAATATGCACTTGGGCGTGATTGAATCTGCCGTGGTGGGTTATCCGCACGATATCAAGGGACAAGGAATTTATGCCTACGTGATTTGTGATAAGCAAATGGAAGACCAAGATTTAATTCGCAAAGACATTCTCGTAACGGTAACTCGTTTAATTGGACCAATTGCCAAACCCGATAAAATTCAGTTTGTAAGTGGTTTACCAAAAACTCGTTCGGGCAAAATTATGCGTAGAATTTTGAGAAAAGTAGCTGAAGGAGAAACTTCAAATATTGGCGACACTTCAACTTTACTCGACCCGAATGTGGTGGAGGAGATTATTGGTGGGGCTTTGTAGGGGATGGATATTAAAGTAAAACCCTCTCAAATTGAATTTTGAGAGGGTTTTTAATTTAAAATACCTTGTATAACAATTTTATTATACGAAAGAACGGTGTTATTTCTTCGTGTTATCTACACTCTGAGAAATTAAGATATTAATGATTTCTTTCGTTTCTTTACTATTAAATATTAATTTCAATTTTTCAACGAGATCTTCTTTATTTTTAATTGAAAAACTTTTTTCTCCATCAAATTTACAGGGAAAAGGATGTATACTTTTTTGAGTAACAGTAAAAAGTGTATATTTATAACCATCAAGTTTTGGAGCAATAAGCTGAAATATGATTCTAATCTTACCATCATCAAATGTTTCAGTTCTTACATTTGCGTTCAAAACATTTTTAGTCCCTTTTACTAAGAACTGGGCTTGTTCTTCTAATATATTTTTAGGACTTCTTACTGTTTCTTCAAATGAAAAGTCGGGCCAAAGATTTTCTGTTTTAATTGTCATTTTAAGAGAAATTTAAGGTGAACGTTAATGGTAAATGATCTGAAATTTTCTCGTTTGGCAAACCGCTTTTTTTTAAAAGGCTTTTAACGCCATCAAAAACAATAAATTTCAAACTGTCTTTGTCAAAATTATCAATTAAAGATGGTCTAAGCAACACTTGGTCAAAAACATTCCAATGAGTACTTATAAAACCTCCTTTATAGTAGTAACTTCCAGCTACATTATTTCCAATGTCTCCATGTAAACTCCACATTGGATTGTAAAAATAGTTATACTCTTTATTTAGTACGGTTCTCGAAACATTTTTTACGATTTTACTATCCATAATGGCATGAAAACTTGACGCATTTACCATTCCATCATCGTAAGGATTTAAGTTGAAATCACCTACAACAATTGTCTTGTTTAATTTTTTCTCCTTTTCAACGTCTATAATTGCCCTCGCTACTTCACCTGCACAAGCATTAATACTCTCCCTTGTATTATTTCTATTATCTGGAAGATGAATTCCAAATACCAATATTTCTTCTGAATTATTAACCCTTATTTTAAAAGAAGTGTATCTGTTTGCCTTTTCATCGGCAACTGGACTAACTAAATCAGCACTAAATTTTGTGATAATTTTAATTCTATTATTCTTAAAAATAGGATTTGGAATTTCATAATCAGCATTCTCAGAATTCAATTCCACAAGCAATTCAACATCATTCAAATTATGTTCTGCAAGTAAAATAACGTCAATACTGTTGTGTTTAGCAATATTGGCTATTTCTTTGATAAGGGATTTTCGATTGGTGTTCCAGAACAAAAAATTTAATGATTGCATTTGATAGTGGAATAATTGTTTTTCTTGCAAAACTATGTAGAATATGTTAGAGTATCAAATCCCACCAAACCCCAACTTTATCCCAAATTCCACCCATATCATCACATCCTTTTTTATCCCCAAAAACTTCCATGCAACTTTGAATCATCAAACAATTCAAAACCAACACTTACAGACATGGAACTAATGCTTACCTCCGAAAACGCCACTTGGACTACCCCAAAAATCGACTTTAAAACTTGTGTAAAAGAATTCTTAGATTTTGTTAAAAACCCAAGCTACATGAATCAAGGTGCTACGATGATATTGAACGAAAAAATTTCTTTTATCAAACAACTACTCAAATTCAAAGCATTACTTTTGATTATCATTTTGCCAATTCTCATTTACACAAAACGCCTAACAGGAGCATCATACAATGATTTACCTGATACTTGGACAACTTATTTATCCATTGTAATAATTGCCCCAATCATGGAAGAAATTATTTTCAGATATGGACTCAGATACAGCAAAACCATCCTTGCGTGCTTGATTTGGATTCCTATTTACTGGATTGTCAAACATACTGTTCCGCAAAGCAATCTCCCTTTGTCAATTGGACTCTCGTTACTGTCAATTCCAATCATTAGATTTGCCATGAAACCCTTTGACGCTCAACTCGAAAAACTATGGATTCGTGGTTTTCCTTTTCTTTTTCATGTTTTTGCTATTACTTTTGGATTAATTCACCTCTCGAATTATTCAAATATTAGCAACTATTTCTTAGCAATTCCGTTGGTAAGTAGCCAATTTGTTTCAGGTTATGTTTTAGGATTTGTGAGAATGAAATTCGGGCTTATTTATAGTATGGGACTACATTTTGTTTGGAATTTCTTTGCTACAATTACTTTATTTGTTGAACTAATCGCTAAATTCTTTTAAAATGAAAAATATAATATTGAACACGCCTACTTGGCAACAAAAAGTTAAAATTTTCTTTGATAAAAATTATGGGTGGATATTATTAATTACAGGAATACTGGCATTTATTTTAGTGGAAAGAGGGGAGTCTATTATTGATTTTACAAAAGGCATTTATGATGGTAGTTCTCGTAGAAATCGGTCTTCATTTTATAAGGTAGGTTATTTTTCTATTTTCCTCATTGTATTATTAATTTTCGGTTATGCCCTCTATTTAGTAGGAGAAATATTCTATAATATTTTTTTTAGATTTATTCTTCAAAAAGGTGATACAGTTTATGTAATAGCTTTTATCGTCTGGTTTCTCGTTTTTTATAATTTATGGTGGGAATCTTTTTATTGGTTGTTTAATAAAAATAATGCTTTTGTAGATAAATTTTCAGATTTTAAAAGTATTACTGCAAAGGATTCTGTTCAAGAATTTATTAAGGATTATCGTAAAGATTATGCTTCGCTTTCAACAGCACTATCTTTTTTACTAATTATTACTTACGGTTTCGTAAAAAACTTTATTACCAACACCAAAATCCAAACCCAATTAATCGCCCAAAAATCCCAAGCGGAACTAATAGCTTTGAAGGCACAAATCAATCCTCATTTTTTGTTTAATGTCTTGAATAATCTTTACGGTTCTGCCATTGTGGAGGATAGTCCCAAAACTTCGGAGGGAATTTTGCAACTGTCAAGCATCATGCGGCACGTGGTGGAAGGCACAAAAAACGAAAGAATTGACGTGGAAAAAGAGATTCGATTTTTGAATGATTACATAGAATTAAACAAAATGCGAATTCCCAATCGCCCAAATATCAGGATTGTTACCGAAATATTTTGGGATGAAAACCCTACGATGATTGCTCCACTTTTAGTGATTCCATACCTCGAAAATGCCTTTAAATATGGCATCAGTACAACAGAGGAATGTTTTATAGAAATGAGTTTTCGTATTGAAAATCAACAACTTAGCTTTGTTTGCAAGAATAGCATTATCAAAACCGATGATAAATTAGAGGTCGGTACAGGCACGGGATTAGATAATACCAAACGCCGATTAGATTTGTATTATCCAACGGCTTATCAACTTAGTACGAGTTCATCAGAGAATATTTTTGCGGTGAATTTAGAAGTAAAATTGTAGAAACAGAAAGCCTCACCCCCCCAGCCCCCTCTCCCGAAAAGAGGGGGAGCAAGCGGACGAAAATCGGACGAATAGCTCCCCTCTCCACGGGAGAGGGGTCGGGGGTGAGGTTTATTCAAAACCCCAAAAATGCTAAAAGCCATAGCCATAGACGATGAACCATTAGCCTTGGAAGTCATCAAAGCACACGCCAAAAAAGTTAGTTTCTTAGAACTCCAAGAAACCTTCGTAAGTGCGAAAGAAGCCTTAGAATATTTGAAGAAAAATCCGATTGATGTGGTCTTTTTAGACATCAATATGCCCGATATCTCGGGTTTGGATTTCTCTCAATTATTACCAAATGATACGTCGGTAATCTTCACAACTGCCTATTCTCAATATGCCGTTGATGCCTTCAACTTGAATGCCGTGGATTATCTAACCAAGCCCATTGAGTTTACCAGATTTATGAAATCTTGTCAGAAAGTCTATGAAATTAACCAAAATGCCAAGGGCGAAACTGTTGAAACACCCTACCTTTTTGTGAAAGACGGTTATGATTTAGTCAGAATTGTGTTGGATGATTTGTTGTATATCCAGTCAGACGGTAATTACTTGACATTCAGAGAGAAAACTCGTAAAACCCTTACCCGAATGACGATGACGGAAGCGATGGAATCGTTACCCAAGAATAAATTCATGCGAGTTCATAAGTCCTATTTAGTCAATCTCAATCACGTTTTGAAAGTGGAAAGACATCAAATTAATGTAACTGACGATACTTTCGTACCGATTGCCGCAAGCTATCACGGGGAGCTGATGGAGGCGTTGAAATTGCTTTGGAAAGTGATGTAAGAGTCTTGTCATTGCGAGGCACGAAGCAATCTGTCAGCTTAAGAGGAGAGGTATTCGAACGCTATTTCATCAATCTAACAGATTGCTTCGTGCCTCGCAATGACATCAATTTATATTTTTTATTATCTACTTGAATCCTAAATGGACTAATTTCCCCTACATTTACACCAATAACATAAACTCCCTAAAACAATGACAACATTCACTACTTCCTTAGACAAATCAAATAAGATTATAACTATTTTGGCATTTCTTATCTTAATTGTAATGTGTTTAATTAGCATTAAAATGTCACCAGAAGACACCCAATTTACAATAATATTCTACTTAATTTTGGGGATAGTTATTTATGGTATTCCATTTTCTTTACGCCCAAACAATTACGCTGTTTCCTCCGATAAGTTACTGATTCACAGAATGGTAAATGATGTTGAAATCAATAGAGATAATATCCAATCCGTTCAAGAGATTGATGAGTCACAAATCAAAAATAGTATTCGTACATTTGGAGTGGGCGGTTTCTTTGGTAGTTTCGGGAAATTTTCGAATGATAAATTAGGCGATATGATATGGTATACTACTCGTAGAAATAACATAGTTTTAATCGAAACCAAAGACCATAAGAAAATTATTCTCACGCCCGATAAACCCGAAGCGTTTGTGGCGAGTTTTCAATAACAATCACTTTGAACATCTACCCTTTATCAGTAGTTTTGTAAGAAATCATCAACAAAACAAATGACCTATCAAAATACCCTCCAATTCGCTCAACAACTTGACCAAGAAGACCCACTAAAAGATTTCAAAGACCTCTTTCACCTGCCCATACATGAAGGGAAACAACAGATTTATTTATGTGGAAATTCTTTGGGATTGCAACCAAAATCTGTTCGTCAAACCCTTGATAATGAGTTAGATAAATGGCAAAATTTGGGCGTTGAAGGTTGGTTTGAAGGCGAAGATAACTGGATAAATTACCTTCAACATCTCAAAGAACCGTTGGCAAGAATAGTAGGAGGGAAGCCTTCGGAAGTGACAGTGATGAATAACTTAACCGTCAATTTACATTTGATGATGGTTTCGTTTTATCAACCTACACCCACACGCTACAAAATTTTGACCGAAGGCGGTGCTTTCCCATCCGATCAATATGCCCTCGAAACACATCTAAAATTTAGAGGAATTAATCCAGATGAAGCCCTTATTGAAGTCTTCCCAAGAGAGGGTGAATTTACGCTCAAGACGGAAGATATTTTACAAAAAATTGAGGAAAATAAAGACTCTATCGCACTCGTAATGATGGGTGGAATCAATTACTATTCTGGGCAAGTTTTTGATATGGAAAATATTACCCGAAAAGCACAATCCATTGGGGCAAAAGTTGGCTTTGACTTGGCTCATTGTGTGGGTAATATCCCCTTAAATTTGCACGATTGGAAGGTGGATTTTGCTGTTTGGTGTTCCTATAAATACCTCAATTCTGGCATGGGTGGCGTATCTGGAATCTTTGTTCATGAAAATTATCATCAGTCTGATTTACAACGACTTGCGGGTTGGTGGGGATATGATGAAGCCACTCGTTTCAAGATGCAAAAGGGCTTTGTGCCAATGCAAGGTGCAGACGGTTGGCAATTGAGTACGCCCACGATTTTAGCCATGGCGTGTCATAGGGCAGCGTTGGAAATCACGGACAAAGCGGGTAATGGAAATCTCAGAAAAAAGAGCATAAAATTAACCGAATATTTACGGTTTGTTCTCGAAGAATTTAATCAAAAAAATGAGAATATTTTGAACATTATTACGCCCATAAACGCAGAAGATTGCGGTTGTCAATTATCCATTTTGGTGGAAAAAAATGGTAAAGAACTATTCGATAAACTCATTAAAAATCGCATCATCGGCGATTGGCGAGAACCTAACGTTATTCGACTTTCACCTGTGCCTTTGTATAATACTTTTGAAGACATTTTTAGAGTAGGGGAGGCGTTAAGTATTCGATAAAAAATAACTTATAAAAACCTCACCCCCAACCCCTCTCCGATGGAGAGGGGAGTAATTTGATGTTAAAACTCCCCTCTTCATCGGAGAGGGGTTGGGGGTGAGGTTTCAGGTTTAAAATTTATTGTAAATTATTATTTTACCGTTACTAAGTAATTAAAGAAAACCATGACAAATATTCAAAAAGCCTTCTCCCCAGATTCATTTCGTGAGCAAGCCCATCAAATGGTGGACTTACTGGCAGATTATCTTTCCGAATCTCAAAATCGTAAAAATCAGGCGATTCCGTTTCATTCGCCCGAAGAGAATTTGGCGTTTTGGGAAGATGATTTTGCCGAAGGCGTGAACGAAAATCCCTCTGATTTTTTCAAAAAAGTGATTGAAAAATCCACCAAACTACACAATCCACGTTACGTGGGACATCAGGTGGGGGTGATTGCTCCGATTGCCGCCACTACGAGTATGCTAACTGCCCTTTTGAACAACGGCATGGCGGTTTATGAAATGGGTTTAGTTTCAAATCCCTTAGAAAAAATCGTGACGGATTTGATGGCAAAACGCATTGGATTTGATGAAAAATCGGGTGGAATTTTGACATCGGGAGGGACATTGGCAAACCTTACAGCACTTTTGACGGCTCGGGCAAAATACGCTCCAACGGATGTTTGGGAAGAAGGAAGCAATGAAAGATTGGCGGTAATAGTATCAGAAGAAGCCCATTATTGCATTGACCGTGCCGCCAGAATTATGGGTATGGGAAGCGAAGGAATCATAAAAATTCCAACGAATGAAGCCTTCCAGATGCGAACGGAATTATTAGATAAATATTATCAAGAGGCTGTCGAAAAAGGCTTTCATGTTATTGCAATCATTGGTTCATCATGTTCAACTTCTACGGGTTCTTATGATGATTTGGAGGAAATTGAAAAATTCGCCCAAGAAAAAAATCTATGGTTTCATGTTGATGGGGCTCATGGTGGGGCAGTTATTTTCTCGGAAAAATATAATCATAAAGTGAAAGGAATTGAGTTGGCGGATTCAGTCGTCATTGATTGGCACAAAATGCTTTTGACACCCGCTTTGGTTACGGCTTTGATTTTCAAGGATAACGATGATTCTTACCAAACTTTCCAACAAAAGGCTCAGTATTTATGGTCGAATCAGACTTCGCAAGACTGGTTTAATTCTGGAAAACGGACTTTTGAATGTACCAAGTTGATGATGAGTGTAAAGGTTTATTCAATCCTGAAAACCTACGGAGAAGAATTGCTGGCAGAACACGTTGATTATCTTTATGATTTAGGGCAACAATTTGGCGAAATGATTGAAGCTCATCCAGATTTTGAATTAGGGATAAATCCAGAATGTAATATTGTATGTTTTCGTTTAAAGGACAAGCAAGATGTTGAAATTCAGGAGATTAGAAATAAATTATTAAATGATGGAAAATTTTACATAGTTCAAACAACCCTCCGTGAACGGACGTTTTTACGAGTTTCGTTGATGAATCCTTTGACTACGATTGCGGATTTGAGAGAGTTGTTGGAAGATGTTTGTAGGTTGGGTAAGGGTGATTAAACGCCCTTCTCCTCTCTCGGTCCTCTCATGTGAATGACCAATCCATTTAGAAAATTTCGCAAAATCTGGTCGCCACATTTCTTGAAATTGGGATGGTCTTCGGCTCTGAAAATATCACCCAACTCAGCCTTAGTGACCGTGAATCCTACTAATTTAGTTATCTCAATAATGTCATCATTACGAAGACTTAATGCTACTCTGAGTTTCTTGAAAATATCGTTGTTTGACATGATTATTCGTGATTGTTAATTCTTTGAAGTCCAAAATTAACTAAATTTGAGTTCAAAAAATATTTAAAGTGAAGTTCGTCGCAGATATTTTTCTTGCAACATTCTGGTCATTGAACAAATCAAATAGCACATACATTTGAGGTTTCAATTATAATAATAAGATTGTCTTGAGCATACCATAATGTTTCGTCTAATATGCCTCAATCCAATCAAATTTTTCCTTAATAATTTTGTCTTTTTCTTGCCTGATATAAGCTAAAAATGAACTGGCTACGGGCGAAAAATTCTTATTTTTAGCCCAAATCAATTGCCAAGTTGATTTAATTGGAAAACCTTTTACGGGAATAATTTGTAAATCTCCATGGGTTAATTCACTTCTTAGTCCAATCAAGGGCATAATTGAACAACCTAAGCCTGCAATTACTGCCTGTTTAACGGCTTCATTGGAAGTCAATTTCATTTTCTTTTTTACTTTTAAATTATTGTTTTCAATAAATCTTTCCATCGTTAATCTTGTGCCTGAGCCTTGTTCTCTGTAAATCAGCGGTATTTCTTCTAAAATGCTATTTTCATGTTTTTTATTAGTTTTAATTTTAAATTTTTTATTACTGACTAAGAATAATTTGTTTTGCATTAATTCTACATTTTCAATCAATAACTTTTCGGGTAAAATAGAAACCAATGAGAAATCTACTTCATTTTTTTCAATACTTTCAATGACTTTTGCTTTGTTGGTTACATCCAAAATCAATTCAATGCCTTCATGCTTTTTCAAGAAATCGGATAAGAAATAGGGAATTACATATTTGCCCGTAGAAACCACCGAAATCTTCAATTTTCCTGCCAATTGACCCCTGTGAGCCATTGTTTTGTAATTAATGGCATACACTTCGTTTAAAATATTCTCGGTGGCAAGGGCAATTTCTTTGCCAAAATCAGTTACGTATAATTGCCTTCCAATTACTTCTGTCAATGGAATTTCAAATTGGTCTTGAAAATTTTTAAGTTGAATAGAAACCGCTGGTTGTGTGAGGTTTAACTCTTCGGCGGCTTTCGTAATGCTTTGATTTTGCGTTACTTTCAAAAATATTTGGAGTTGATTTAAGGTATAATTCATAAATATATTTTATGTTAATCATTACAAATATAAATAAAAATTTATGAATTGTAAGTAAGAACTTTGTGGTGTTAAAATAAATTGCCACCAAGGCACGAAGACACCAAGAAAATAAAAATTAGACACTGCAATTTATTTATGACTAATTATAATAAAATACCATTAAATTAAAAAACTTAGCGTCTTAGAGCCTTGGTGGCAAATTAAAACCTTAATAACAAAATGACAAAAATAACAGTAGCAAAAGGCGATGGAATTGGTCCAGAAATTATGGATGCAACCCTAAAAATTATCATGGCAGCGGGTGCCGAAATTGAAATTGAAGAGATTGAAGTAGGCGAAAAAGTCTATTTGGCTGGCAATACAGCAGGAATTGCCAAAGAATCGTGGGAGGTAATCAGACGAAATAAAGTATTTTTGAAAGCCCCAATCACTACCCCACAAGGAGGCGGTTATAAGAGTTTGAATGTGACTACTCGCAAATTTTTAGGTTTATACTCAAACGTGCGTCCTTGCATGAGTTTACATCCTTTTGTGAACACCAAACATCCCGAAATGGATATTGTGATTGTGCGTGAAAACGAAGAAGATTTATACGCAGGAATCGAACACCAACAAACCGATGAAGTGGTGCAATGTTTGAAATTAATCAGCCGTCCAGGATGTGAAAAAATTGTTCGTTATGCCTTTGAATACGCTAAACAGTACGGCAGGAAAAAAGTGACTTGTTTCACGAAAGACAACATCATGAAACAAACCGATGGACTATTTCATCAGGTTTTTGATGAAATCGCTAAGGAATATCCAAACATCGAAAACGAGCATTGGATTATTGACATTGGAGCGGCAAAAATGGCCGATACGCCTGAGATTTTTGATGTAATTGTAATGCCAAATTTGTACGGAGATGTATTGTCGGATGTGGCGGCACAAATTGCAGGTTCGGTTGGTTTGGCTGGTTCGGCAAATATTGGCGAAACTTGTGCGATGTTCGAGGCAATTCACGGTTCAGCACCACGAAGAGCGGGGCAAAATTTGGCGAATCCTTCGGGACTTTTAGAAGGTGCAGTAATGATGTTGAATCATATTGGACAAACAAAAGTCGCTGAAAAAGTACAGAATGCTTGGCTCAAAACAATCGAAGATGGAATTCATACGTATGACATTTTTAAGGAAGGAGTTAGTAAGCAGAAAGTAGGAACAAGTGAGTTTGCTGATGCAGTAATTGCAAATCTTGGCGAAGTGCCAAGTATCTTAAAATCAGTGTCTTATGCTAATAGTTCTGCTTTGAATTTGCCAAAGTATCAACGGAAATCCTCTGCCAAAAAAGAGTTGGTGGGTGTAGATATTTTCGTGCATTGGAATGGTTTAAATCCTGATGAATTAGCGGATAAAGTTCAAAAACTGAATCGTTCAGAAGCGATGCTTTCAATGATTACCAACCGTGGAATAAAGGTTTGGCCCGAAGGTTTTGAAGAGACTTTCTGTACCGACCATTGGCGTTGTAGATTTAAACCAAATGATGGGGAGAAAATAAGTAAATCAACCATTATTCAGTTATTAAATGATGCTATGGAGCAAAATATTGATACAATTAAAACTGAAAATTTATATACATTCGATGGTAAATTAGGCTTTTCATTGGGTCAAGGACAGTAAAAATCGTTCTTCGTTGTTCGTTTTTCGATAGTAGGTTAAACGTCAATAAATATTAATAAAAAACTATGAAAATACAATTGATTGAAAATAAATATTAATAAAAAACTATGAAAATACAATTGATTGAAGGACATTTCAGTGCCAAGGATGCGATTGAAATAATTACCCAAATGATTCACGTAAAAATCAAATTTCACGAGAATAAAATTGACAATTCAGACAATGAAGAAGATGCGAAAATGCGTGAAAAGAAGATAAAATTACTACAAAAAAATCTCTTTGAAGTTAGGAAAGAAGTTGAAACAATGAAAGGTAAAGAAGTAAGTTTGGATGCGGAGATTGAGATAGGGTAAAATTAGTCTGAATTTGGATTTATCAGATTTATGGATTTTTTGGATGAAAACACAATCCCAAAAATCCATAAATCCCACGAATCCGAATTCAGACAATTTTTATTACTTCGCACTTTTCCCCTTTACGTATTTCTCCAACCACTCATGCTGCTCCCAAAGCATGTGTAAGATATTTTCTTTTGCCGCATATCCATGACTTTCATAAGGTAACTGCACGAAACGAACCGTACCCCCATGTCCCTTGATGGCATTATATAAACGCTCACTCTGAATCGGGAAAGTGCCTGGATTATTGTCAGCTTCGCCGTGAATCATCAGCAATGGTGTTTTGATTTGATTGGCATAGCTGAAAGGACTCATCTTGGCGTATAATTCGGGTGCTTGCCAGTAAGTACGTTCCTCATTTTGAAATCCAAAAGGAGTTAAAGAACGGTTATACGCCCCACTACGGGCAATTCCTGCCTTAAATAATTTGGAATGTGCCAAAAGATTTGCGGTCATAAAAGCTCCGTAACTGTGTCCGCCCACTGCTACACGAGTACTATCACCCACACCCATTTCTGCAATTTTTTTGATGGCAGATTCCGCATTCCAAACCAATTGTTCGAGGAAATTGTCATTTGGTTGTTTGTCACCTTCGCCCACAATCGGGAATTCTGTATTGTCCATCACGGCATATCCTTGCGTTGCCCAGAAAATTGGTGAACCCCAATTTACTCTCACAAAAGTATATTTACTCCCTCTTATTTGAGCGGCATCATTACTACTCTTAAATTCACGTGGATACGCCCACATAATCACAGGTAGGACACCGTCTTTTTCCTTGGAATATCCTTTTGGCAAGTATAAATCTGCCGCTAAATCAACGCCATCTTTACGTTTATACGTAATTTTTTCCTTCGTAATTCCTCTTAATTCAGGTTGTGGATCAGCGAAATTGGTTAATTGTTTTCCAGTAGTTCCACCATTGTATAAATAATAATTTGGCGTTTCGTTTTGCCCTTGTCGGCTCGTTACGAAACTCAATTTATCAAAATCAATAATGCCCGTAACCACTTCATAGTAAGGCTCTTGGCTTCGCCACAGCGTTTTTGTTTCTTTGGTATCAATATTGAAAGAATTCAAAAATGGTAAATCTCCCTTGGGCGAAGAACCCGCTCCACGCATCAGAACAGTACGATTTGCCATGACTTTTACGCTATTCTTTCCAAATTTATTGGCGGCACTAATGGGAGTTCCAGGGTCGTTGTAAGCATCATCTGTACTACGGTCAATTAGGTTTTTAATCTCCTTTTTAGCCAAATCAAACTTGCTTAATTTTTGCTGATGTTTCACTCTTGAATACTCAGAAAAAAGTAGCTCATTTTCAGTTAAAGCCGAAATGTTTCCCATTCTCATAGGCGTTTTCATCAACTCCATTGGCGTTTCATTGAAGGGAGCCGCCTGCATATACGCAACATCACGATATTCAACTTTTTTCTTAATTAATCCACTATCCAAAGGCTCAATCCAAGTGATAGTATTTGGCAAAGTATTTATCCAAGAATGACCTCTGGGAGCGTTCAGAACGTTATCGTAACCTGTTGGAGCTAATTCTCCACTTGGTAATTTGGCAATGTTCTTGACTACTTTGCCATCTAAATCGGTAACGATTATTGAGGAATTAAAACTGTAAACTGGCACTAAATAACTAAAAGGTCTATCTATTTTTTCAACCAAAAAATATTTTTTATCAGGAGAAATAACGGCTGAACTATAAATCTGAGGAGCACCAATTTTTGTTTCAACGCCATTGGTATTTTTTACTAATTGAGAGGTTGTATAAAACTCAAAAAGTTGTTCATCATAAGGCGATTTAATTAAATCTTGATAAGTGGCACTGGCAGCGGCTCTACCCATATTTTGTTGCACCGTAGGACCTTTTGGTGCTAACATTTTCTTAGGGGCATCTTTCGCAGAAGCCACCGTGGCATGGTATAAAATACTATTATTATCAAACCAAGACAAATCGTTTATCACAATATTCAGAGGCGTTCGATTGGTTTTTGTTGCTTTTTTTGTCTTTAAATCAATCACATACAAATCAACATTATCTGTGTTAGTTTGCGTAAAAGCAATTTTGTCATCGCTTGGACTCCATTGAAAATTTCCCGCTTTTAAATTGGCAGGTAATCCCAAAATTTGGAAATCCTGCCCTGACTTAATTTCTTTTACCGATAAACCAACCGCATTTGTTGTGCGACTTGGGGAGAAATTATTTGGGTTGATTCTCAATCCAGCAATTCGTAATTCGGGCTGAGCTAAATCTTCCACCGTTGGCATGGCACTGCGTTCGATAATTAACATCCAATCGCCTTTATCGTTGATGCTAACGCCTGGTGAAGGTTTTGCCATTGCCAAATTCATGATAGCAGTCGGCGGAGTTTTGTATTCAATGGCATCTTGTGCGTTGAGTTGAAAACAAATTAAGGTAGCAATTAATAGAAAAGTGTTTTTCATTTGTTGAGGGTTTTATGATGAAATGATTGGGAATGCAATTTATAAATTTTCAAGTTAAAATCAATTCTTATTTTGAGCCGATGAACAGAATTAATTAAAAATATTTATCTTCCGTAAACATTTATCTTATTAATATCTCAACAAAATATAAACAACTGATTATGAACAAATTAACACTATTTTTAATCCTGATATCTACGCATATTTTTGCCCAAGATAAATATATTTTGTTCCGTCCTTCAAGGGTTTTTGATGGAGAAACGATGCACACTAATTGGCAAGTTCTCGTAAAAAATCAACGTATTGAAGCGGTAGGAGAGAAGTTGATTTTTCCTTTCAATACTGAAATAATTGATATTCCAAATTCTACTCTTTTGCCTGGGTTGATTGAAGGACATTCACATTTGCTTTTGCATCCCTACAACGAAACCACTTGGGACGATCAAGTTTTGCGTGAATCTCGTGCTGAACGGATTGCTCGGGCAACGGTTCACGCCCGTAAAACTTTATTGGCAGGCTTCACCACCGTTAGAGATTTAGGTACGGAAGGAGCTGATTATGATGATGTTGGATTAAAAATAGCCATTGAAAAAGGAATAATTATCGGTCCAAGAATGATTGTTGCGGGACGTGCATTGGTCGCTTCGGGAAGTTATGGTCCCAAAGGTTTTCATGCAGAAATTACCGTTCCGCAAGGAGCAGAGGAGGCAGATGGTGTGGATAATTTGACTAAATCCGTTAGAACGCAAATTGGAAAAGGGGCGGATGTTATTAAAATTTATGCCGATTATCGTTGGGGTTTGATGAAAGATGCTCAACCCACTTTTTTGCAAGAGGAAATAGAATTAATGGTGAAAGTTGCCCAAAGTTCTGGACGACAAGTGGTCGCTCACGCCTCAACCCCCGAAGGAATGCGGAGGGCAATTATGGGAGGTATCAGTACGATTGAACACGGTGACAATGGCACGCTTGAAATTTTCAAATTGATGAAAGAAAAGGGTGTTTGTTTATGTCCAACTCTTGCCGCAGGCGATGCCGTAAGCCAATATAGAGGTTGGAAAAAGGGCCAAGAACCCGAACCTGAAAGAATCCAAGAAAAGCGTAAAACCTTCAAAATGGCCATGGATTTGGGCGTGCGTATCTGTATGGGCGGGGACGTAGGGGTATTTCCACACGGAGACAATGCCCGTGAGTTGGAAATGATGGTTCAATACGGTATGAAACCCATTGATGTATTGCGTTCTTCAACCTCAATTAACGCTGAGTCTTTCAAAATTAAGGACATAGGAATGATTAGGAAAGGATTTTTAGCGGATATTTTGATTGTGGAGGGCAATCCTGTGGAGGAGATTTTGGATATTCGGAAGGTGAAGTTGGTGGTGAAGGATGGGGTGTTAATTAGGTGAAAAAGCATTCCAAATTAAATTGATATTACTTCCAAAAATCAGAGAGTCTAATAGTCTCTTTGATTCTAAGAATTAAGAAAGCCTTTAACTCAATCACTTTTTGGACTAAATCAAACGAAAAAAATCCTTTACCAGCTATATACGTTAGTTTTTTAACGAAGAGTAAGTGAGAAGATTGATTCATAGTTGGATAGGTTATTGAATTCATGTTCTTCAGCGTCATTGCGGTTTATTAATTACGGAAGTATATACTTAATGTCGCAAGTCGTTAAAAACCTCACCTGAGCGTCGGTCGCCCCAGCCCCTCTCCCGAAGAGAGGGGAGAAAAAAGTGGCCGAATGCTCCACTCTCTTCGGGAGAGGGGCTGGGGCGACCGACGTTCGGGTGAGGTTTTGCGACTTTAAACATATAGTTCCGTTTAATTATTGCTGTACACTAAATAAACCCTTGACTCATAAGGCTTTAACTCATATTTTTGATTAGAAATTTCATGCTCAATCTCCAAATTTGTAATCAATAATTCCTTCGTATTTATTAAAAAATCCACTTCTAATTTCTGATTTTGATTTGTAAAATTATTCATAATCAATATTTTTTTGCCCTCATACACACGAGTGTAAAGCCAAATATTATTACAATTAGGGCGTAAATCGTGATATTCTCCATAGATTAAGGCTGGCGTATTTTTACGTAATTGAATCATTTTTTTGTAATAAATCAAAATAGAATTTTCGTCTTTTTCTTGGCATTCCACGTTTACATTTTTGTAATTTTCATTTACTTTCAACCAAGTTTTTTCTGCCAAACTAAATCCTGCATTTTGAGATGAATTCCATTGCATGGGTGTACGAGCATGGTCACGGGCAATTTTGTTACAAGCCCTTAGAAATGCCTTTTTATCTTGTTTTTGGGTTTCCACAAGGGTTTTATAGGCGTTCAAAACTTGTACATCATTGTATTCCGAAACGTCTTGAAAATTGGCATTGCTCATCCCAATTTCATCGCCTTGATATAAATAGGGTGTTCCTCGCAAAGTCAATAAAACGGTCGCTAACATTTTGGCGGATTCTTGAAAATATTGTTCTGTATCACCAAAACGTGAGAGCATTCGGGCGTTATCGTGATTGCCAAAATAGACAGTATTCCAACCATCATTGCCCGTAGCTACGTCCCATTTACTGAAAATTTGTTTCAATTCAGTAAGCGTAAATTCTAATTTCGGGTCAATAAAACAATTTTCATCACGAGGAACGGCATGGTCGAAATGGTAAATCATGTTGAGTTCTTTTCGCTCTTTGCCTACGTACAAATTTGCTTGTTCGGCACTCACACCAAAGGCTTCTCCAACGGTCATGCAATCATATTTACTTAAAACATCTTGGTTCATTTCTTGTAAATAATCGTGTACTTTTGGTCCGTTTGCATAAAAACTTAAATCACCAAAACGGCCTTTTGGGAAATCTGGATAGTCAGGGTCTTTTGAGATTAAAGAAATCACATCCATCCTAAATCCATTCACGCCTTTATCCAACCAAAATTTCATCATTTTGTAAATCTCTTGTCGTAAAACGGGATTTTCCCAATTCAAATCGGGCTGTTTTTTTACGAAAAGATGGAGGTAGTATTCGTTGGTGATTTCGTCTAAATCCCAAGCTGAACCAGAGAAAAATGAAATCCAATCATTGGGTTGATTGGGTTTCCAAATATAGAAATCTCGGTACGGATTATCCTTCGATTTGCGTGATTCTTGAAACCAAAAATGTTCATCAGAAGAATGATTTACGACCAAATCAATGATGAGTTTCATACCTCTTTGATGAATGCCAGAGAGCATTTCGTCAAAGTCTTCCATCGTACCAAAGTCTTCCATAATAGCCTGATAATCAGATATATCATACCCATTATCAACGTTTGGAGATTTAAAATGAGGGCTTAACCAAATAACATCAATGCCTAAGTTTTGGAGGTACTCTAACTTTGAGGTGATGCCTTTCAAATCTCCAATTCCATCTGCGTTTGAATCCTTGAAACTTCGTGGATATACTTGATAAACAACGGCTTCTTTCCACCAATATTTATAATTATTCATATATTTTTATTTATGCCACCAAGGCACCAAGACTCTAAGTTTTTTAATAATAAACGAACGTCGTCAAGTTACTCTACAATGGGTTCAAGCCATTATGAAGCAACTCGACGACGCTAAAATTAGACAAAAAATCTTGGTGTCTTGGTGGCTAATTCATTTATCTGAATATCTCATCAAAATTCAATGAAACATAGTACAAACCACCAATATTTGCCAAGCCATATCCCTGAGCATAGTATTTATTGAAAATATTTGAACCGCCTACTTTCAAAATTGTTTTCATCGAAGGAATTTTATATGATACAGCAGCATCAAAGGTACTCCAAGAAGGCAAAGTAATATCTCCTGCCGTTGCTCCTTGCTCCACCCACATATCACTCGTCCAACGATACGTGATATTGAAACCTAAATTTTTGGTAACTTTTGGATTACTGAATGAGACATTATAACGGTCTTCGGGCGAAATAAAGAAGTTTCTCTGTACTCTCGAAACCTCTGGATTACTCATTTTACGCTTCACGATTTCATTGCCAAAAGCATCTTTAAGTGTGTTCCCACTATTATCTTTCAACGTAATTGATCCTACTTGGTTGGCATAATTTGCTCCAATATTATAACCTCCACCCAAGGCATATTCCACGCCAATTCCGTAACCAGTAACATAGATTTCGTTAAAGTTATTGAAATTGATTCCGTAAGTATTAAATGTTGCACTTGTTCTTAAATCAGCGATTTGTCCAACTGTTCTGGGTTGATTATAGTTCTGGGTAGCAATGAAATCATTATAGGTACTGTTGAAATAAAAGGCATCAACGAAAAATTTATTTGACAAAAGAGCCTTGTAGCCAATCTCCCAAGTCTTGACTTTTTCGGTTGTAAAAGCACTTGGATTCGGTACGTATTTCACCAAAACAGATTCATTTCCATTTGGATTTGCGGCTGTAATTGATGCTCTGTATGCGTTTGCAGAAGCTTCAGTATAAGCAGGATTGGCAATTAAATTTGCTCCATCAACGGATGCTTGCGAACCTCCCACTTCACCCGTTCCACCATCAGCTAACAACTGATTTGGCGATGGATTACGGAAAGCAGATTGCCAAGAAGCACGAAAATTATGTTGTCCCAACGTTAAAACACCTGAAACTCTTGGCGTAAATCCACCGTCAAAATATTGGTTTTTATCGTAACGAACCGCCACAATTGGCTTGAAAGTGATATTATCCGATAATTTCAACTTTACAGAGCCTTGTGTGTACCAACCGTATTCATTAATCGTAAATTCGCTTCCATCAACTCTACTCACAGGAAAAATAGTTCTCTTTGTCAATAAATTATAACGACGAAAACTTGCTCCTGTAACTATCTCTACCGCTTCAGGCAAGATTTTTTTGAAATTATACATTCCTTCAAAATGCGACATTGATGAATTATCCAACAAACGAACACCTCTAATTGTGGTACTTCCTGGGATAAAATCTGTGGTTAAAGTAGTTGATAAATCGTTATAATATTTATTAAAATTTGCATCTCCTACCAAGAATTTTCCTGCATCCGCTGCAGCTCTTGAAGCGGTGATATTACCACCATTAGCGGCAAAAGCCGTAGCAAAATTGGCGCCCCAAGTGGCGGTTGGCTTACTAATTTGTAACATTCTTTGTGCCAAATTTGCCAAGTTATATCCTTCAGCGGTCTGTATGGTGGTGTATCCCCTCAAAAACCATTCATCCGCCTTCAACTCAAGTTTGATTTGGTGGCGGTTGTAATCTGGATAATATTCTCTGTTTCCCGCAGTACGAATAAAATTACCATTACCATAATACCACGCTCCAATCACCTCGATTTTTTCGGTCAATTTGTAATGCAAAGCTACATTTGCTCTTAAACTTTTAAATTTACCGTCATTTTGAAGTAAATCCAATTCTGAATATCCCGTGCGAGTAACGGTTTTCCCTGCTAAAGCTGGAGCAGTTGGATACACGGCTGGAAATGTAAATGCCCCTGCATTGTTGAAATCATCTCCGTAAATATTCACCCCATCATAAGTGAGATTGGTTGATGGGTCGTTATTGGGCGTGAAACCAACTCTAACTGCATTATTCTCGACCACAAAAAAACCTGGACGACCTCTGTGCGAGCGGTCATCAACATTGTCTGCGATAAAATCAGTTCCGTTTATTGTTTGAAGATTAACTTTGAAAGCGAAGTTCTTACCTAATTGCTTGGCATAACGAATGGCAAAATCTGTATATGGTTTTGCTCCCATATTTGCTTTACCAACATTATTCACGCCCAATTTTGCCTGAGCTGAAAGTCCCTGATATTCAAAGGGAGATTTTGTTTTTGTAAGCATCAAGCCTTGTAAAGCGTCGGGTCCATACAGGGCTGAAGATGCCCCAGGCAATATTTCGATACTTTCAATGTCAATATCTGATACCCCAGCGGCAGCTCCGAAACCAAAACCAAAGCCAGGTGAACGGTTATCCATACCATCGGTTAATTGTACAAAACGGTTGTTATTATTTGCTCCAAATCCTCTGATATTCACCGACTTAAAACCTAAACTTTGGGTCAATAAATCAACGCCTTTTAGATTTTGAAGAAGACTGTAAACGTCTGCTGAAGCACCGTTTAGAATTTGTTTAACGCCCAATTTTTCTACGGTTACGGGTGCTTTGGTAATACTTTCCTCAACACGGTTACCTGTCACTTGCACTTCCTCAAGCGTTCCAATGTTTTCTCCCAAAGTAATGTTCAAATTTTCGGAATTGTTAACCACTATTTCTTGTTGCAAAAAACCGATTGCCGAAACTCGCACAGTAAATGGAAACTTTTGACTTGTGCTTAACGTAAAGTCTCCGTTAGCATTGGCCACGGTACCAATGGTAGTACCCTTGACGACTATTGTTGCCCCCGCAATGGGAGTCTTGTCATTAACATCCGTAATTTTTCCTCGGATACTCAAGGTCTGAGCTATCGAAACATTAACGAAAAAAAAGCTTAAAAGAATTAGAATAATTTTTCTCATGGTTTTGTAAATGATTTTAATTTGAAATGGTTAAAGTTTGAATATCAATAAATTTAGCAAATAGTATTTGTAATATCTGTCTATTTAGTCATTACTGAGCGGTACGCTATTTGTTAAGCGGTTGAAAACAGTATAACTAATTGATTATCAATAGTTTTTGTTAAAGAGTTTTTAAGTACCAACAACC
>JAYVIV010000161.1:0-15130 GCA_043769985.1 Arcicella sp. | reverse complement strand
CGGTTGCGATTACTTGCGTTCTTGCTGATTCACAACCTGCATCTGTTTTACACGATACATAATAAGTGGTTGTTGCAGATAAACTTGGTGTTGTAAATAATGGTCCTGTTGCTACTGGCGTTCCTCCCGTTGAGGCAACATACCATTGTGCCGTTCCTGCTTGACAAACTGCTCCTAATACTACCGACCCAGTTCCACAAATACTTGCGTTTTTCTGGGCAATTAACGTTGCAGGTATTGCATTAATCGTTGCTGTTACAGAAGTTCTACCTGATTCACATCCACCTGCTGCTGTCTTGCAACTTACATAATAAGTAGTTGTTGCTGAGATACTTGGCGTTGTGAAACTTGCTCCCGTTGAAACGCTTGCTCCACCTGTTGCAGTTGCATACCACTGAGCTACACCCGTTGCACAAGTTCCTCCTAAAGTAACTGTTCCCGTTCCACAGATTGCCGCTGGCGTTACCGTTGGGGCATTTGGAATTGGATTAACCGTTGCAATTGCTGCGGTTCTTGGAGCTGATTCACATCCTTCTGGCGATTTACAACTTACATAATAAGTAGTTGTCACCGAGATACTTGGCGTTGTGAAACTTGCTCCAGTTGCCAATGCCGTTCCACCTGTTAAGGCAGCATACCATTGTGCAACACCAGTCGTACAAGTTGCTCCCAAAGTAACCGTTCCAGCTCCACAAATTGCAGCTGGCGTAGTTGTTGGAGCATTTGGAACTTTATCAATAGTTACAACAACAACATTAGTTTCACCGTCATAATCCGTACAACCTGCACGACGAGAACAACGTTGATATGCCGTAGTTACTGAAATATTATTTACATCTAATGTTGGGCTATTTGTCCCTATCATTGGAATCCATTCAGCCGCATTTTCTGCCGTGAACGTTGTAGCAGTTGTGCTTTTCAACCAAAGATATTCTATTGTACCCGTTCCACCTGATGGTAATTGAACGTTGGTAAATGGTGCTGGGTCAAACGCTCCACAACTTCTTTGGTTGGCAGCAATTTGTCCTCCGTTCGTTACATTATCACAACAAACCGCATTTAAAGCTACGCCCGTTGTGGCTGTTACGGAACATTTACTACCATTAACAGCGGTGAAAGTTACCGTAACTGTATAAGTCGTTGCTCCTTGAACATCACTATTAGTTACCGTAGCTTGATTGCTCGTAAATCCATTTGAACCCACCCATGAATAAGTTGGTGAACAATTGGCAGATTTTGAAGCCGCATCAATCGTAGCGGTTAATACAACGTTTTCGCCTTTACAAATTGAATTTGGATTAGCCGTAGCCGTTACCGAAGCAATATTAGTAGAAGTTCCTAAGTTGATATTAAAATCGCCATCTTTTGAAACTGTACTCCAATTATTAGTACCTCCATTTGTGATACCAATTTTGAACCAAGAGCTTGCTCCAAATTTTGAAATATCATTCAAACTTCCTCCCGTACCTACTTGGAATGCACCCATGTTTTGCGTGTATGTACCCGCCAAACCTGCATATATACCCGCACCCGAAAATGAACCACTTGAAGATGGGTAATAATACCAATCATTAACGTTTGGTGCATAAGTAGTACAGTGCGTATTCAAAACTGGGCTACTTGCTGGAGGTGTTCCTGTACGACCTGAATAATTCACTGTTGCTGTAATACAGTCATTTGCTCCACCTCCGATAACACAGGCAGTGTAAGTCAAGACAGCCGTTCCATCACAAAATTCAGTTAATTCACCTGATTTTACGGAGAAAAATTTACTTGGTGACACCACATTTCCTTTCAAATCATCGAACCACATTCCGTAAGATTTAGTAGCATCGCCACAAAGACTATTGTTTTGAACAGGGAACTTACGAGAAAGACAAACAGGGTCTTTACCACCACAATTTGCATTAATGGTTACAGTCAAAATATTTGATTCACCTACATAATCATCACATCCAGCTCTACGTGAACAACGTACATATGAAGTTGTCTTAGTCAAAACTCCTGCATCAAAAGTAGAAGCATTTGAGCCTACAATAGGAAACCATTCAGCTTGATTAGTTGAAGTTAAAGTTGTTGCTGTGGTACTTTTCAACCACACATATTCCAATGTCCCTGTTCCACCCGATGGATCAGCTACATTTGTGAAAGCCGCAGGGTCAAAACCACTACATCCACTTTGATTACTTCCAATTGTTCCACCAGAAGTTACATTATTACAAACCACAGGCGTACAACCTGGCATTTCTAAATAAAAATCTGTTCCTTCTGTTCCAATTGATAAAATTTTACCAGAAGTAGGTTGTTTTACCACGCACAATTCAACCCAAGCACTTGACCCAAAAGAACTTTTAAAACGAGTAGTTCCACCCGTTCCCACTTGCCAAGGCATTGATGGGTCTAAAGTCACATTGATTTGAGAACCCGCAACGCTTGAACCAGTTCCTACTAAGGTTCCAGAAGCAGTTGGATAAAAATACCAATCTGCCCCTTTCTGCCCTACGCAAAAAGACGCATTATCAACTGCGGAGAAATGTCCAGTTCCAGTAGTTGTTCTACCTTTTAAAAGCAAATCAACTGTAAAAGCAACTGTCGCATCATTTTTCTTCGTAATTGTTCCTTTAACAGTCGCAGTATTATCACTATATTCTTGCCATGTTAAAGCACTAACATTATATTCGTTATTACTTCCATTACCTGCACCATTTATTAAAATGTTTAACCAAGGTCCATAACCAACAGTTGTACCATCACATTTCCTAAAATTTTCAATTTTACAATTTTTAGTTACCGTTCCAGTAGGAGTTCCACCTACGGCTTGCGTCAATGAATAATCATCAACTTTCAATATAGTCCATTCTGAATATCCAGAGACTTGTAAATACCGAGCATTTCCTGGAACCGTAAAGTTTTTAGAATACTTTTGAAAAGCTGTACTATTCACTTCCATTTCAAAACTTGCGGAAGTAATTCGCACCCAGTTAGCATCATACACATTAACACCTACTGAACTCCATTTTGAGGCATCATGAACCATTGCCCAAACCGAGAAAGTATAATTTCCGAAAGGTGAGGCATTGAGATTTTGGAAAAAATACTCATTATCCTGAGAGGCGTTATTGATATGTGCTGCATAAGTACCTGTTTTTACAGGATTTGTGGCAGCAATTGTTCTGATTGGGCTTTTATTAGATTGCCAACCAGTCAATTTCGATTCAAAACCAGGGTTTACAATAAGCTCTTGTGCTAAAGAAGATTGACTGAAAAACACAGCCATCAACACCGTAAGGGCGACCGAAGAGAGCAGACGGGCTTTTCCTTTTTGTGAAAGGAAAAGCTTCGTCAAACTGTCTCGCAAGTTGTTGGGGGGTAACAACGAGCGACTTGAACTGTCAAAAAATGACAGCCAACAAGTAGAGTTGGACATAATAATAATATTATTTAGATTAGGAAACACACAATCATTCAATGAAGTGTTAGGTAAAACACAACATTGAAACCAAGGCTAATTGAAAGGACATAATGATCCCGACAAAGAACTTTGTCATTTTTTTTAAATGATTACAGACAAGGAAGCGAATGTTTATTGATCCAGGCGGTTAGAATCAGATAAACTTCTTTTTTTGAAAAAACTTTATGATATGTAAGGAATGAAGATAATACCGAGAATACCGATGCGGTAGAGAAGATTTCGAAAACTTTCCAAAATGAAACAATAAAGATAATCGGGGGATTACATTTAGTGTTAAAGGATTAACAAAAGTTACTATTGGCGAAAAAGTAACAAGTTTTTTGAAATTATTTTATCTACTTAGGATATTCACATATTAGAACGCAAAGTAAAGTAAAGAATTTGTTTTTTCAAAAGAAAAGTGTAATTATTTATTTTAACGATACTTAATAAGTAACGTAACCCAATTGCTATTTATACAATTAATTGGCCTACAAAAGCCACTTAATTAGTAAGGGATTAAGAATGCTAATTAGTTATTACACTATTATATCACTAAAAATCTACAATTCTTTTTTAAAGTCTTTGCATATACTCAAAACATTCACTAATTTTGCGTTCCCAAATTTAAACTGGATGCCCGTTCGGAAAAAAATAAAGGACAAATCATTGAAAATCAGTGTCGTTCCAACGTCTGATGTATGAAAGAAATATTTACGAATCTTAATAGAAGTCCAACGTGAACACTATTTCATAACGCCTCTTGGCAGAGGTGCTTTCATTGAGAAAATATTATCGGACTTTTAACCAATCATAAAGTGGATACTTTAAGTTATAAAACCATCTCATCAAACGTTGCTTCTGTTGAAAAAGCATGGGTCGTTGTTGATGCAGAAAACCAAATTGTAGGTCGTTTGAGTTCTCATATCGCAATGATTTTGCGTGGAAAGCACAAGGCTTCATACACACCGCACGTTGATTGTGGAGATAATGTTATTGTTATCAATGCTGAGAAAATCCGTTTTACTGGCAAGAAAATGAACAGTAAGGTTTACATCCGTCACACGGGCTATCCAGGTGGTCAGCGTTTTGCTACACCAAGAGAAGTGTTGGCGAAAAATCCAAGAGGAATTATGGAATCTGCCGTGAAAGGTATGTTACCAAAAAATCGTTTGGGAGCTAAGTTATATACTAATCTTTATGTATATGCAGGTTCAGAACATCCTCACACAGCACAACAACCAACAGAAATCAAATTCTAATAACCGTTATCAACAGTAGGCAATAGGCGGTAGGCAATAGGCAGTAGGTAATTCTAACGAAAACACCTCATATCCTATACCTCATACCTCATACCTAACAAGATAACTTCTCTATAAAAAAATGGCAGAAGTAACCAATACATTAGGAAGAAGAAAAACAGCCGTTGCCCGTCTTTACATGACCCCTGGCAAAGGCGAGTACTCAATAAATGGTCGTACGTTGGAAAACTATTTTCCATCAGAAATCCTTAGAATTATTGTTAATCAACCATTTGCTTTAACTAAGACCGAAGGGACTTATGACGTTAAGGTAAATATGGGTGGTGGCGGAATCAAAGGTCAGGCAGAAGCACTTCGTTTGGCTATCTCACGTGCTTTGCAAGAAATTGATATTGAGCGTCGTCCAGCTTTGAAAAAAGAAGGATTCCTTACTCGTGACCCTCGTATGGTTGAGCGTAAGAAGCCAGGTCAGAAGAAAGCTCGTAAGAAATTCCAATTCTCGAAAAGATAATATTTTAGGAATTAGGGGTTGGGGGTTAGGGATTAGTTTTCCTGCCATCTATACATCCATTTCTAAATTCTTACATATTGCATTGGCGAGACTTACAGTGACCGGTGTCTTGCCAATATTTTTTTATTTTCATTTTAATCTTTTATGGTTTTAGGTATACGATTTTAGGTTTTAGTTGTATTATTAACCCCTAGCATCCAACCCCTAACCCCTAACACAACAAATGGCACAATTAGAATACAAAGAATTATTAGATGCTGGTGTTCACTTTGGACACTTAACACGTAAGTGGGATCCAAGAATGGCTCCGTTTATTTTCATGGAAAAAAACGGTATTCACATTCTTGATTTAAACAAGACATTAGGTTGTTTAGATGAGGCTTGTAATGCAATTAAGGGCATTGTACGCTCTGGACGCAAGATTATGTTTGTTGCTACGAAGAAACAAGCCCAAGAAATTGTTTCAGAAGAAGCTCGTCGTTTAAAAATGCCTTACGTCACTGACCGTTGGTTGGGAGGTATGCTTACTAACTTTCAAACCGTTAGAAAGTCTATCAAGAAAATGGGTACGATTGACAGATTATTGAAAGACGAAGCAACGGTGAAAGCCTTAGCAAAACGTGAGCGTTTGATGATGTCTCGTGATAAAGAGAAAATGGAAAGAGTATTGGGTGGTATCACCGAGTTGACTCGTCTTCCTGCCGCTCTTTTCGTTGTGGATGTTAAGCGTGAGCATATTGCAGTAGCAGAAGCACAACGTTTGGACATTCCAGTTTTTGCGATGTGTGATACTAACTCAAACCCTGATTTAGTAGATTATCCAATTCCTGCGAATGATGATGCTTACAAATCAATCGCTTTAATTACTTTGGCAATTGGTAAGGCAATCGAAGAAGGTTTGATGGAACGCAAGCAAGATAAAGATGATGCTCGTATGGCTGAAGAAGAAGAAGCTAAGCGTTTAGTGGACATGGAAGCAGAGAAAGAAGCAGCTAAGGTTGTGGCTAAATACGAAAAAGAAGACTAATTTTAATGAATAAGTAAGAATTAATAATGAACAATTATTTGTTCTTAGATTTAAAAATGAGTGTTTAATTCAAATAGCCCATAGGTTTCTGTGGGCTATTTGAATTGAAACAGTATTCCAAAATGATTTTTCTAAATCATTTCTAAATTTTAATTTTCAAAAAATCAAATTAACAAGACAATGGCTATTTCAGCAGCAGACGTTAATAAATTAAGACAAATGACTGGTTCGGGCATGATGGATTGTAAGAAAGCCCTTACTGAAGCAGGTGGTGATTTTGAAGCCGCTATTGATATTCTCCGTAAAGCTGGTCAGAAAGTGGCTGCGAAACGTGCGGATAACGAAACAAACGAAGGTTCGGTATTGATTGCTATCAGTGCTGATGGAACAAATGGTAAGTTAGTAGCTTTGGCTTGCGAAACTGATCCAGTTTCAAAAGTTGCTGATTTTTCTAATTTAGCAAATGCTTTATTGGCTTCGGCAGTAGCAAATGATGTGGCAGATAAAGATGCTTTATTGGCTTCTACTTTGGCTGATGGACGTGTTGCACAAGAAGCAATCATTGAATTGACAGGTAAAATTGGGGAGAAAATCAACGTTGCTGGTTATGAAAATGTATCGGCGGAGAAAGTAGTTTCTTATGTTCACTCAAACAATAAAATTGGTGTTTTAGTTGCGTTTACAAATACACAAGGCATTGATGTTCAGGAAGTTGGCAGAGATATTGCGATGCAAATCACTGCTATGAAACCAGTTGCTTTGGATAAAGGTGATGTGGATTCTGTAACGATTGAGCGTGAAATTGAAATTGGTCGTGACCAAGCTCGTCAGGAAGGAAAACCAGAAGCCATGTTGGATAAAATTGCAGCGGGTAGATTAGAGAAATTCTATAAAGAATCTACTTTGTTGAATCAGCAATTTGTAAAAGACGGTTCAATCAATATCAAACAATTATTAGAGCAAACGCAGAAAGGATTGACAATCAGTTCTTTCAAGAGAATTGCTTTGGTTTAATTTGGATTAAATATTTAATAAAGGCTGTAAATCGTTGATTTATGGCCTTTTGTTTTATATCAATTTTTCTATCTGAACTCTCAATCCTTTCAAAATTCTGAAAATATCAAACATCTCATCATCCACACACGAGAAGTCTTTACTAATAGCATATTCCTTACCAACTAATGCCATAAAATACCAAATTCGACCAATAACATAACATCCAAATATGGGCTTCTCTGAGTTGTTTTGGGCTTGTGCAGCTAACATGGCAATCAATGCCTGTCCTTGTGGGTCTCCATTGGGGTCAGTTTGACGTTTATATTCATTTAAGCAAAAATAGGGAACTTTTGGATTGCGATACCCCGTAGCAATCATACCATCCACCCTTCCAGACAATTCATGCTCTCCGATGGTTGCAGAAAGTTCTCTTTCTAAAAAATAAACAAATTTACGACTTTCAATTCCTGAAAATACAATTACAGGACTGATTAATTTGTTTTCGAGTTCTACTTCATTCCAACTATCCCCACCAAGAGAAAGATAATTCATGCTCAAATTAGACAAGTACCTTCTTTCATAGTCATCCGCTTGATGTTTAAAAGCTAATAATTCATCTAAAAGAGGTAGTGTTAGAACTTGCGTAGTTCCGAAAGCATCATCTATCTGGTCTGGAGTCCAATCTTTGAAATTACTTTTTATCATGATTGTATTTGATTTTTAACAAAATTACGAAAATTTTAAAGTTTTGACAAGAAGCATAGTTTCTTACATTATTATTCATCAATAAGCCACAATATTTCATTAATTTGCACTCTTGAATTATTCCACAAAACCATGAAAATCCTACATACCGCCGACTGGCATTTGGGTAAACGCCTTCATAAACAAGACCTCATTGAAGAACATCAACTCTTCTTTGAGTGGCTTATCAAAATCATAAGAGAACGTGAAATTGATGTTTTATTAATTGCAGGTGATGTGTTTGACCTTTCTAATCCCCCAACTGAAGCAAGGGCATTATATTATTGGTTTCTTCGTCAGATGATTGAGCAAAAATGTAAGATTATTATTACGGGTGGCAATCATGATTCAGCTTCCATGTTGAATGCTCCGAAGGATATTTTGTCGTTATTAGATGTGGTGGTGGTTGGCGGAGCAACTGCAAATATTGAAGATGAGATTTTTGATTTGGGAGAAGTTATAATTTGTGCAGTTCCTTATTTGAGAGATATGGATATTAGGCAAGCAGTGGAGGCAGAAGGTGTGGGGGGACGTGTGGAAGCCGTAAGAAATGGTATCAAAAATCATTATGATAGTTTGGCAAAGATTTGTCGTGAACGTTATGTGGGTATGCCTATCATTGCTATGGGACACTTACACGCACAAGGTTCTGTTACATCAGAATCTGAAAGAGAGATACCAATAATTGGGAATCTATCGGTTTTTGGTGGAGATAGTTTTTCTGAAACCTTTGATTATGTGGCACTTGGGCATATTCACCGCCCGCAATTAGTGGGTGGGAAAGAGCATATTCGTTATTCTGGTTCCCCAATTGCCTTGAGTTTTAGTGAGATAAAAGATTTGAAAATTGTAATTGAATTAGAGATTTCGGATAAGAAAATTCAAAAAATAGAAGAAATATCTATACCAAAATTTAGGGTTTTGAAGAGAATATCGGGTGATTTTATGAAAGTAAAAAGCCTTCTGACGGATTTTTCACACGATTCTATTTTGAAGGCATTTTTGGAAGTAGAAGTTACAGAAGAGTCCTACAACCCTTTATTAATTAAAGAATTAAACGAAATTGTTTCGATATTTAATGACGACCGTGCTTGTATTTTAAAACAAAAAATTACATTGAATAATGAAGTAAGTAGCACCGATGAACTATTTCATGAGGGACAAAATATTGATGACATTAGTGAAACAGAAATCTTAGTGAAGCGTTTAGAAAAAGAAAATGGTTTGTCGGAAGAGCATCGGGTTTTATTGATGGAGGCTTTTACGGAATTATTACAAATAGTGAAGGAGGAGAATTAGAACGCAAATACTTCTTAAAATTTATCACCGCCCAAAAACGCAAATGAAAATTAATAAAATATACCTCAAAAATATTAACTCTTTTAAAGGAGAACATACCATTGATTTTACTTTAAATCCACTGTCTGGGGCAGGACTTTTTGCCATAGTTGGACCTACAGGTGCGGGTAAATCTACGCTCTTGGACGCTATTACGCTAGCGTTGTATAATCGTGTGCCAAGATTCGACAAAAAAATTTCCAAAGATCTGGTTGGTGCTGGCGGTTCAATCTTGACACGAGGTGAAAAAGAATGTTGCGTTGAAGTTGAATATATTTCAAAATCAGCCACTTACGTTTCAAAATGGTGGATAAATATTAATAGAAATAATAATCTCAACGACTATGGGATGGAGATTATTGAGAAGGTTTCAGGAGCAATTATTACTGATAAAAAGACCGAAGTTCCCGAGCGAAACCAACGATTTATTGGGTTAAGTTATGATCAATTTGTGAAATCTATTTTGCTTTCGCAGGGAGAATTTTCTAAGTTTTTGAAATCTGGAAAAGACGAAAGAGGAAAGCTATTGGAGGATATTACGGGTATGCAAATTTATAGGCAGTTGGGACAAAAAGCGTATCAGATTTTTAAAGAAAAGGGAGGATTACTAAGTGAAAAAAGGCAACAAAAAAATCGAATTGCGAATAAATTAGTAAATGATGAAATAGAACAAAAATGGAGTAATGAAATCACTCAGAAAAGTAAAGAAATTAAAGAAATTGAAGAGAGATTGGAATTATATAAAGGTAAAATTTCTTTAAAAAACGAATTAAAAGTTCTCCGTGAAATAATTATTCAAAAAGAATTAGAAAAAACGAATGCACAGGCAGAATGGCACCAATTTGAACTTGAAAAAGTTCCTTTATTAGCGATTCATGAAGCCGCTGAGCCTTTTAGAGAACGAATTTTGAATCTTGAAAATACAAAGCAAATTCAAGTAAATTTGAAAAATCGTTTGGAAAATGGAAACCAAGAGTTAACAGAAAATGAGCATAAATTAAAAGAAATTCTACAATCAATCAATACATTAATAAAGGCAGAAACGACTTTTGAAAATGCGGTTCAAGATATTCAAAAATTTAGGGATGATGTTAATGAATTATGCAATCAGCAACGAAATCAAGAGAGTATTTTTAAGCAACAGCAAACTCAAATTCAAGAAATTGTTGCTTCTTTGAAAAACATAGATTTTTCTGCTATTAAATTAAATGCTCTCTCAGAAACGTCATTACTTGCCATTACCGAAATAGCGGAAGAACGCAAAAAAAAGCAAACGGAATGGTTGAAATTTATTGAAATTGAGGATATTGAATTACTGAATCCTCAAAAAGAAAAGTTTGAAATTAATAGAAAACAGTTCATAGAATTAAGTGGTAGAATTAAAGATTTTACCGAAGCTCAAAAAGGAGTTAACGATTCAGAAAATGAGGAAAAATTACAGAGTAAGTTTATTGAGGATAATGATGTAATTCTTGGAAAATTACAATCGGAGTTTATTAAAATTGAGTTAGAAATTGAGAAATTAGAACTTGAAAAAGGAAAATTAAGTAAAGCTTTCAATTTCGATAAAGAACGGAATAATCTACTTAAAAAAGATGAACCTTGTCCACTTTGTGGTTCAATTGAACATCCTTTTTTGAGTCATTACGCCAATAATTATGTTGAAATTGACCAACAAATAATTGCTCAAAAATCATTACAGAAAGAACAAAATAGTCAAATAAATGCGCTAAGTTCAAAGATTGAAACAGCACGTCAAGTTGCAAAGAAAGAACAAGACAGAAAGATAATATTTAATGAAAAACGTCAGCAAAATCTTATTGAAATCAATGAAATAAAACTGGTCTTAGGACTCGAAAAAGTAGGAAATTTGGCTTGGGTTGAAGAACAAATAGTTTTAAAAGATACTCAGATTACAACTACTGGGTTGTTAGAAAAATCAATGGGTGAAAGAGATTATTTGTTAAATTTATACAAAAAAACCAAAGAAATTATTGATGCTCAAAGTAAAAACAATGATTTAAAATCGAAGATAAGTACATTATATTCAGGAGTAAACATTAATTTAGATTGCGATAAATTTCAAGGTAATCTATCTTCAATCAGTACGAAAATCACATCGTCCAAATCGTTAATTAAAGAGTTAGAAAAAGAAATCAACGAAAAAAACGAGGCTATTTTACCAATCGAAAACGAATTAATAGGGCAAATACAATCGGGGGGATTTAAAGATTTCGATGATTTGAAATCTTATTTACTTACCGCTGAAGAAGCCAAGGAAATCAGGGCTAACCAAGAGCGAATCAGAACTCAAATTAATACGTTAGTCAAAATAATTGACGACCGTAAAAACGATTTGACCTTAAAAGAGAAATATGATAATGAAGCTATTACTTTAGAGGAACTCAATACGGGCATTGCAGAGCTTCAATTTAACAGAGAAAATATTGCCAAAGAATTAGATGAAACGAAGCTATTATTAAGAATTCAAACAGAAAATAAAAATGAAGTTGCTAACATTAGTAAAGAATTAGAAATCTTAGAAAAATCTAATTTAAAATGGGAACTTTTAGACCGTTATATTGGCGATTCGGAAGGGAAAAAATTTAGCACTTTTGCTCAGGGATTAACACTTTCAAGATTAATTGCTCTGTCAAATAAACGCTTGTCTGAACTTTCAGATCGTTATTTATTGGACAAACCCAATGAAAAAGAAGATGATGAGTTAATGGTTCTTGACCAATATATGGGTAATGAACGAAGGTCGGTTAAAACGCTTTCGGGTGGAGAAACTTTTATGATTAGTTTATCGTTGGCTCTGGCTTTATCTGATTTAGCTTCTCGAAATGTGAAATTAGAAAGCCTTTTTATTGATGAAGGTTTTGGAACACTCGACCCTGAAACGCTTGAAACAGCTCTTTGTACTTTGGAAAAATTACAACAAGAGGGTCAGAAAAATATTGGAATTATTTCACACGTGGAATCAATAAAAGAAAGAATTTCGACGCAAATTAGGCTCCAAAAAGACAGTCGAGGTTTTAGTAGGATTGAGATATTTTAGTCAGTTAAAAAGGAGTTGATTTTAGAGCATAATGGTCTAAGATCAACTCCTTTTTAATTCACAAATTATACTACTTTAAAATTTTATACGGAACGCCACTCAATTGAGCATTGAAAATTTTAATCATTTCACCTCAAAAACCCCCAATCCTATCCGATAGCCTTCTGAATATAGCTCAATAATATGCTTGCCTTCTTTGTATGCCAATCCTCGACTATATACAAACTCCACCGACTGATGAGAATTATCAAATAATATCTTTTGTCGGGCTGTATAAGTTGTTTCTTTCCCTTTGTATGAGAACGTTCCTGAACCCGTTGCCATATCCGCCACTGTGGCACCCGATGGATCGATAATTCTTAAATAAATCGTTTTTACTTCACGGGTTGTTATTTGATTTTCCTGTAAATAGAACGTAATACGCACTTTATCAACCCTCCTCGACCTATAAACTCCGCCCTCACTTTCCTTTCCTTTAGTAGAAATTGCATAGATGTTGATACTTTCTGCACTAAGGGCAGCCGCTTGCGAAACCTTTTCATTCAGCTCACGATTGCGGGCTTCAACTTCTCTGGCACGGTCTGATAATTCTTTCTGCTTTAGGGAATAATTTGTGGCAGAGTCACTCAATGCTTTTTGGGCGAAAGAGATTCCTTCCAAAAGGTTTTTTGTCTCCTTACTCAACGAATCGTTCTTGGCTGAAAGAATGCCATTTTCTCTGCGAAGACTTACTAACTGAACATCTTTCTCACCCAATAAAGCCAAATAATCTTTGATTTTTGTTTCGTATTTTTTTACTGAAAAGCCTTCCATCTTCTGCAATGCCACTTTATCCGCCTGTAATTGCGTTTTGGCTCTCACTAATTCATCCACATTTCCTCCTAATTTCTTAATCTCAATGATTTTACTATTTAGTTGGTTTTCGATGGAATCTAATTTAGTATTTGCCGATAAAAGTTCTTTAGCTTGGGTGGTTGAAATTTCTTCAACTTTACGATTATTCTGACGTTCACGAAAATATAAGAAACCTAAGGCAATGGCTAAAAGTCCGAGGACTGCCACCGCAATTTTAAGTTTATTCTCGCTTTGTCTATTGGGATTGTACTCCATTTTGGGTTTTGATAATTTATGGGTCGTGTTAATTATTAAACGTTTGTTTTGCGATATTATTTACTGAAATCTGTCTGACCGTACTTGTCTGAATTTTGATTCGTCAGATTAATGGATTAAGGGGATTTCCATACTCCCAATATTTCATTCAAATTTATCCAAAAAGTATATTTAATTTTACAAATCTAAGTTATTACAACTGATAACGCAAAAAAATGTAATTATGAACAGCAACTTGGTTATTCGTGTTTAATTGATAATTAATGAATTTGAAATGAAATAAGTTTTATGTCTCAATAACCGATAACAAATAACTGATAACGAAACAATGAATATAGCACAAAATATAGAGAAAATTAATGCTGAATTAACAGGAACGTCTGCCCGTTTAATTGCTGTTACAAAAACTAAGCCAGTAGCCGATTTACAAGCTGCCTACGATGGAAACTGCAAGGTTTTTGGGGAAAATAAAGTACAAGAAATGGTGGAAAAATGGGAGATTTTACCCAAAGACATTGAATGGCATCTGATTGGACATTTGCAGTCTAATAAAGTCAAATATATGGCTTCGTTTGTTTCCATGATTCATTCAATAGATTCTTTAAAATTGTTGCAAGAAATTGATAAACAGGCACTTAAAAATAACCGAGTAATTGATTGTTTGCTGCAAATTTATATCGCCCAAGAAGAAACCAAATTTGGATTATCCGAAGACGAAGCTCGTGAGATTTTGGATTCTGAGGAATTTAAAGCCATGAAAAATGTGCGAATTGTGGGCGTAATGGGAATGGCAACTTTTACGGACAACCAAGAACAAATCCGTCTGGAATTCAGAGGATTGAAAGCCTTTTTTGAAGCATTGAAAATGCAATATCCTGCTACTGAAAGCTTGCAGTTACAGGAAGTTTCAATGGGTATGTCGGGTGATTATTTGCTTGCCGCTGAGGAAGGTTCAACGCTCGTTAGGGTTGGTTCGGCTATTTTTGGAAGTCGGTAGTGAAGGAGGAATGGAAATTAGGAAATGGGAGGAAGGAGTTAGCTATTCCAAGTTTTCTAAGTTTAAAACTTCTTCATCGTTATTTACCATCAATTCAAAACCATTTTAGGAAAACGATACATTTGTGAATCATACACCATCAATTGATCAATTTCTATTTCAAAATATTTATATAAGGGTGAGCGTTCGAGTTGTTTGCGAATATCGGATTTGTCTTTCCCGTTCATCGTAATCCAACCTCTGCCAGCTTCCGCAGAAATGGCATAAGAATCAATCACTCCCCTCAGAATCAAGTCACTAATCACACCACGATGCTTTGGAACAAGATTCATAAACTCTTCATCGACACTAAAAAAAACGCTTACTTGATATTTGTTCATATTTTGATTTTGATTACATGGTAAATATACCAACAAATGTTTAAGTTTCGACAAAAAACAACCCTGACTATTTCTATAGTCAGGGTTTTCTAATTAGTTAGGAATGGGTAAATAATAAGTTGTAATGGTTGTTATGAATTATTTTGTTGATAGTTTGATGGCATTTTGAGGGGAATAGCATCGGGCAACGTTTGTCGCTATTTACCGAAAAATACCATCGAAATATCAGCAAAAGAAACTTAGAAACCGTTAT
>JAYVIV010000160.1:0-10255 GCA_043769985.1 Arcicella sp. | reverse complement strand
GTGATTCAGTCCACGGGTTGCGATTAATTATCAATGAATATTAAGTTTTTAGTTTACCATTTTCAACCTTAAACCCCAATAACATATGAAGTCAATGATTACTTAAACAAAAAATCGAGGGAAAATGCGCCAACATTTATCCCCCGATACCTCCAGCCTACAAACGATAGGCGTGAATTATTTATTTTTCTTTCAAAAAACATTTAAAACTATGACAAAAAATCATATTAAACAAAAATTGATCTTGTTTATGAAAATCAACCTCATACAAGTGATAATGGCAGGGGTTTTTGCGATAAATGCTTTTGCAATACCCACAAAAGCACAAGATGTATTGCAAAAAAAGGTGAGTATATCTCTCCAAAAAGGGACTATTAAAACATTGCTTAAATCAATAGAAAAGCAAACAAACGTCTTGTTTTCCTACAAAAAAGATTTGATTGCCAATGACGAGCCGCTGACGGTGGAAATCAAAAACGAAAAAGTAGAAGACGTGCTTAGAAAAGTGCTCACGCCAAGGAATATTTCATTTGAAACCGTTGGAGAAAGACAAATTATTTTGGTTCGTTCCAAGTCTAATGGATACGAAGCAAAAGAAAATATCCTTAATCAAACCGAAAAGACTACACCAAATATTGAAAAAAGTAATATCGCCGACATTACCATCAAAGGCATAGTAACCGACGAATCAGGTGAAAAACTCCCAGGCGTAAGTGTAACGCTAAAAGGCACAACTCGTGGAAGTACTACCAATACCAACGGCGAGTATTCAATAGCTGTGCCTGATGATAAGGTTGTTTTGGTATTTAGTTTTTTGGGATATTTGGCACAAGAAGTGCTTGTGGGAAATCGAACTAATTTGAACATAACATTAAAAATTGATAACAAAACACTTAACGAATTGGTGGTTGTTGGTTATGGTTCAGTGAAAAAGAGTGATTTAACGGGCTCGGTTGCTACGGTTTCAGTTGATGAAATCAAAAAAGTAGCCGTAACGTCACTTGACCAAGCCTTGCAAGGTAGGGCTTCGGGCGTGCAAATTACGCAAAATTCGGGTGCACCAGGCGGAACAACCACTATCAGAATCAGAGGTGGAAACTCGATTCAGGGCGACAACGAACCCTTGTATGTCATTGACGGCATTCCGTTCAAAAATGATGGAGCGGCGAGTGGTTCAAGTTTTAATGTTTTGAGTACGCTGAACCCAAGTGATATTGAATCAATGACGGTATTAAAAGATGCCTCCTCAACAGCCATTTACGGTTCACGTGGAGCAAACGGTGTAGTGATTATCACGACCAAGAGGGGAAAAGTAGGGAAATCAACCGTCAATTTTGAGAGTTATTATGGCGTACAGGAAGTTCGTAAATTTTATGATGTATTTGATGCCCGTCAGTATGCCCAGTTTGTCAATGATGCCAATACCAACGAAGGTCGTGCTGAGGTGTACTCACCAGCACAAGTTGATGCTTTTGGAGAGGGAACTAACTGGCAAAAAGAAATTTATCGCTCTGCTCCGATTTCCAATTATCAACTTTCACTAAGCGGTGGCGATGAAAAAACGCAATATGCCTTAGCAGGTGGATATTTCACTCAAAAGGGAATCGTGACCAATTCTGATTTTGATAGATATTCATTGAGGCTCAATCTTGACCGAATGTTGAGCAATAAAATCAAAGTAGGAAACAGCTTGACCGTTAATCGCACCGTTACCAACCAATCACGTACTGATGGTGATTTGGGAAGTGCAGGCTTAGTAACTATTGCAGCCTTGCAGTTTCCGACGATTTTGCCCGTTTACAATACTGATGGCACTTATCTATTGACCCATCCCTCTCTTACTTTTCAGGCTGATAATCCAGTGGCTTTGGCTCGGGATAGCAAAAATCAAAATACTGCTTTCCGTACTTTTGGTAGTGTTTTTGGCGAATATGAAATCACAAAAGAATTAAATTTGAAAGTAATACTTGGAGTTGATGCTATTCTCCAAAAACAAGATTCTTACTTGCCTCGCAGTATTGGAAGCGGATTGGCACAGGGTGGGGTTGGTTCAATATTTAATGGGCAGTCACTCACTTGGCTCAATGAGAACTTGCTTACTTACAGCAAAAGTTTTGGGTCGTCTCATAACCTGAATTTATTATTGGGATATACACAGCAAGCCAATCGTACTGAAACCAACACTGCCGCCGCCCGAAATTTCGTCAATGACAATTTGAACTCGGGCAATTTGGGGTCGGGTTCGGTGGCATTAGTGCCTTCGTCGGTCATTGGTACATGGGGTTTAGAATCGTATTTGGCAAGGGTCAATTATGGTTTCAAAGACAAATATTTGTTTACGGCTTCGTTTAGGGCTGATGGTTCATCACGATTTGGTGCAAATAACCGCTACGGTTACTTTCCTTCGGCGGCAGTTGCATGGCGAGTTTCGCAGGAAAGTTTCTTGAAAAATAGCAAAATCATCAGTGATTTAAAACTTCGAGCAACTTTCGGCTCAACGGGCAACCAAGACGGCATTGGCAACTATCCAGCCTATTCATTATTAGGAACTCAGAATTATATTTTGGGCAATATTGTTTCGACAGGAATTGGTCCTGCCCAAATCGCCAATCCAGATTTATCTTGGGAAACCACCACTCAATCCGATGTGGGTATAGACTTAGGTTTGCTCAACGACCGTATTTTAGTTACTGCCGATGTTTATCTAAAACGTACCGAAGACCTGCTTTTGAGTGTGACCATTCCGAGTACGTCGGGGTATAGAAGTGCCATCCAAAATCTTGGAAAGGTTGAAAATAAAGGTATCGAATTAAGCATATCTTCTCGCAATGTTGATGGAGTTTTTAAATGGAACACCGACTTCAACTTTTCTACAAATCGCAATACCGTACTAGATATAGGCGGGGCACCACAGATTTTTGCGGGACAAGTTGCCAATATAGCTCAAAACGTAAATTCGGGTATTATCCGTGTGGGAGAGCCGTTGGGTAGTTTTTATGGGTATGTAACAAACGGATTGTATCAATCTACTGACGAGTTAGCCGTTTTGTCCGACCCACAAGCCCGCAGACCTGGCGACCGCAAGTATCTTGACATAAATAGTGATAAAAAAATTGACGACAACGACCGAACCATCATCGGTAATGCCCAACCTAAATTTATAGGTGGCATAAGCAACACTTTTTCATATAAAGGTTTTGAGCTAACGGTCTTTCTGCAAGGTATTTATGGAAATAAAATATTAAACGCCAATCGTTTTGAATTGGAATATTTGAGTGGCACAACCAATCAAAGTATTGATATGCTAAATCGTTGGACTCCAACCAATACTATTACTGATATTCCGAGAGCCTCAACCACCCGCCCTGCCAATCGGATTTCAACTCGACAGATAGAAGATGGGTCTTATTTGCGTTTGAAAAATGTTCAGTTGGCATATAATTTACCGACGTCGGTATTAAAATCGCTCAAAATTCAGTCTTTGCGGCTATATGCTTCTGCTCAAAATTATGCCACTTGGACCAACTATTCTGGCTACGACCCCGAAGTAAACCGATTCGGTCAAGACAGTCGCAGCCAGGGTTTCGATTATGGTAGTTATCCTGCCGCCAAGATGCTCATGGCTGGTTTAAACGTTGGTTTTTAATCAAAACAATTATCACAAAAAAAACATTTTCAACATGAAAAAATACACATATATTTTCCTTTTGGCGTTGGCTTCCTGCGAGGTTTTAGACAAAACCCCAGAGTCAAACTTTACGCCCGATAATTTTTACAAAAACGGCAACGATGCCAAAGCCGCCGTAAGTACCGTCTATGATTTGATGAATACGCCTGACATGTACAACCAAGTGATGTGGATTGTGCAAGACCAAGCCACCGACGATGCCGAATGGGGCAGCGGTCGCAATACTGCCAATCAAGCCAAAAATGACCTTGATAAATATACTTTTACACCAGTCACCTCTACATTTCAGACTTTTTGGTCGGCTTCTTATCAAGCCATCAATCGGGCCAATGCCGTCATTGAGCGTGTTCCTGCCATTGCGATGGACAATGATTTGAAGAATCGATACGTGGCAGAGGCAAAATTTATGCGGGGTTTTTATTATTTCAACTTGGTAAGGCTGTTTGGTGGCGTACCGCTTTCGCTTAAAGAAACCACTTCGCTCAATGACTTAACGCTGGCAAGGGCCTCCGTTAATGAAGCTTACAAACAAATCATCCAAGATTTTACGGATGCTGAAAGCGTTTTACCACTTACCTACCCCGCCGCCGACAGAGGCAGAGCCACCAAAGGGGCTGCCAAAGCACTTTTGGCCAAAGTGTATCTGACCCGCCAAGACTGGACGAATGCCGCCACCAAAGCCAAAGAAGTGATTGAGTTGGGAGCAGGCTACGATTTGTGGGCAAACTATGCAGAAGTGTTCTTGATTGCCAACAAAAACGGCAAAGAATCTATCTTCGAGATTCAGGCTCTGGGTGGTGGTTTTGGTGAGGGAAGTTGGATGCAAGGATATATGCGACCAAATTTTGACAGAGTGAATGGAGTGACGGGCTTTGGCGACGACCCCGCTACCGAAAACCTGTATAGAGTCTACCGAGTCGATGATAGACGTAGAAACGTTACATTACGCCTTTATACGGCTACTGGTACACCTGCTGCCCCCGCCAGTATCACCTTTCCGTGTTATGTTGCCAAATATTTAGACCCAACGGCTACTGCCAATGGCGAAGGGAGCAATAATTTTCCGATACTTCGCTATGCCGACGTGTTGTTAATGTATGCCGAGGCTCTTAACGAACAAACCGCCAACAATGCCGAGGCTTACCGAAACTTCAACAGAATTCGTACCCGTGCGGGGCTTCCAAACCTTATGCCCAACTTAACACAAGCACAATTTAGAGATAGTTTGATACTCGAAAGGCGTTTAGAATTGGCTTTTGAAGGGCATCGTTGGTTCGATTTGGCCCGAACAAAGCGTTTGATAACGGCACTGCGGGTTCAAAATCCTACTATCAAAGTAGAAGACCGCCATTATTTGTTTCCAATTCCACAAATTGAGCGAGATGTAAATTCAAAATTAGAGCAGAATCAAGGGTATTAATGATAAAATATTGTTTTTTATACAGCCTGTTTTTGTTTTTTGGTGTAATAAAATTATGCTTTTCGCAGAAGCAATCCGACAAACCTAATATCATCATCATTTATACTGACGACCACCGTTGGGATGCTTTGGGTGCAGCGGGCAATCACTTTATAAAAACACCCTTTCTTGATTCTCTCGTGAAACAAGGGGCATATTTTCCCAACGCTTTTGTAACACTCTCTATTTGCTCACCAAGTAGAGCAGCATTGCTCACAGGGCGATATGGCAGTGCCAATGGTGTGATGGATATGTCGTCTGCGGTGAAAACAGAAGAAAAAACAATTGCACATTATTTTGGTGAAAATGGCTATGCAACCTCAGTTTTTGGTAAATGGCATTTGCCTAACTCACCAAAGTCGTTGGGCTTTGAACATGAAGATTACTACAATGGTATTGAAGCCTATTGGGACGTGTCTTTCTTTAAAAATGGAAAAATTACTCCCACCAAAGGTTTCATTGATGATGTAACAGCCACCACCGCTCTCAACTACGTGCAAGCGATCCATGAAAAACCGTTTTTTATGTTTTTCAACACCTTAGCACCCCACATGGACAAGTATTTTGATTGGGCAGTGAAACCCCAAACTTTGGCAAAATATAAACAAAACGAAGCCCCCATTCCTGCTACTTGGCAAGAAAATTTTGAAGGAAAACCACCCTATTTAAAGCAAAGTCGCCCCCACGAGCGGGCTTTGCTTTATGGCTATGATAAACCCGATTCTATCCGAGCCCACGTTACACGCTATGCCGCCGCCACCACTGATATGGACAATGCCCTACGAACTTTTATCAATGGGCTTTCAAAAATGAACCTCAAAAATACCTATATCGTCATCATGGGTGATAACGGGTGGTTTATGGGCGAACACGGCTTGACTAGCAAAGTATTGGCGTATGAAGAATCTATAAAAGTACCATTGTTGATATTGGGACCTGGCATAAAACCGTCAATTCAGCAAGAATTAGCACTCAATATTGATATTTTACCCACCTTACTTACACTCGCAAAAATCACCTATTCAAATAAAATACAAGGACAAAGCCTTGTGCCATTTTTGAAAAATCCAACAAAAAAAAGTCAACGGGAATATGTGTTTTACGAAGCCCCAAATCCTGTTCATGGCACATATCCTCATTACGCCATTCGCACCAATGATTGGAAATACATTGCGACTTATGATATAAAAATGCCTACCAAATTGATTTTTGAAGAACTTTATAATCTTAAAAAAGATAGAGATGAAAAAAACAATTTGATTGACAATCAAAAATATTTCGGTATCAAAAAAGACCTGATAAAATACCTTCAAAATGAATTACTTAGTTCGAAGGATTGAGGCAGATTTTATTGTCTATCTACCAAAAATCAGAATATTGATAACGGAGATTGAATTAATTTTTAAACAAAAAACATCTTATAATGAAAATTAAATTGCTTATCTATTTGCTATTGAGCCAATTAACTTTTGCCCAAAAGAGGACTTACAAAGTTGATGTCGTCATTTATGGCGGTACAGCCTCGGCAGTAATGGCCGCCGTTCAGGTCAAAAAAATGGGCAAAACCGTCATCATCGTCTCGCCTGATAAGCATTTGGGCGGACTGTCTTCGGGCGGATTAGGCTTTACCGACACGGGCGACAAAAGCGTTATTGGGGGGCTTTCGAAGCAGTTTTATCAACGCCTTTTTGACCATTACGACACCGAAAAAGCGTGGGTATGGCAGAAAAAAGCAGAGTTTGGCAACAAAGGGCAAAATACCGTAGCATTAGATGGCGAACAGAAAAGTATGTGGATTTTTGAACCCCACGTAGCCGAAAATACATTTGAGCAATACATCAAAGAAAACAACATTGAGGTAATAAGGAACGAATATTTGGACCGATCGCCCAAGGGAATCTCCAAAAAAGCAGGGGCAATCGTGTCTTTCAAAAGCCTGAATGGCAACACTTATCGTGGTAAAATGTTTATTGATGCTACTTATGAAGGTGACCTTATGGCAGCAGCGGGTCTGAGCTATCACGTTGGTCGTGAGGCAAATAGTGTTTATAACGAAAAATGGAACGGAGTTCAAACTGAAGTGTTTCAGCACGGACATTATTTCAAAACCAAAATTAGCCCATATAAAATTGAGGGCGACCCAAGCAGTGGTCTTTTGCCCGAGGTATCTGCTGAACCTGCCGGAGCTTATGGCTCAGGGGATAAAAAGCTACAAGCCTATTGTTTTAGAATGTGCTTAAGCAATCACCCCGACAACCGCATACCCTTTTCTAAACCCGAAGGCTATGACCCCGCCCGCTATGAGCTATTAGCACGTGTGTTTGCCTCGGGATGGCGTGAAACTTTTGATAAATATGACCTTATACCCAATCGAAAAACGGATACCAATAACCATGGCCCATTTAGTACCGACTATATAGGTAAAAATTATGATTATCCTGAAGCTACTTACGAAAGGCGTAAAGAAATAATAAAAGACCATGAATTATACCAAAAAGGCTTAATGTATTTTATGCAAAATGACCCCAAAGTACCTGCCGATGTGCAGGATAAAATGAAACAATGGGGCTTACCAAAAGATGAGTTTACCGATAACGGAGGCTGGCCTCACCAACTTTATATTAGAGAAGCTCGCCGAATGATTGGCGAATTTGTGATGACCGAAGCCGATGCTCTTGCCAAAACAAAAGTGCCAAATTCTGTGGGAATGGGCTCGTATTCATTAGACTCGCACAATGCTCAACGCTATGTTAAAAGTGATGGCTATGTGCAAAACGAAGGAGATATTGGCGTAAAGCCCGAAAAACCCTATTCTATAGCGTATGGCTCAATACTGCCTAAAGAAAAGGAATGTAGCAATCTGTTGGTTTCAGTTTGTGTTTCAAGTTCGCATGTAGCCTATGGTTCTATCCGTATGGAACCTGTTTTTATGATTTTGGGGCAATCAGCAGCTACAGCCGCAGTTTTAGCTATCCAAAATAAGGTTTCTCCACAACAATTACCCTATGAAATGCTTCGACAAGCATTGTTGAAAGATAAGCAGGTATTGGAGAATTGACTGAGGTATGGTAAAATATAGCGCCAAGCTGCTACTGTCTATGTATAATGTGGCAAGTATTTATAAATCAGCCATCTCGAATGTATAAGAAACATTGAAAAAATAAGAATTGCTTTTAGCCAGCTGTACGAAGGATATTTCCTTCATACAGCTGGAATGCAGTGTTTGACCCCAGAAAATGGTTTAATAAAATAATACATTTGGTGGTAAAATCAAAAAATAATTAAAAAAGAAGGCTATCAAATACGAGATCAAAGTAAACCACATTTTATGAATTTCCAGTAGTAGACTGGGGAGAGACGGCTCGACTTTGGGAATAGGAGAATTATCTAAAAGAAATATTTATTCAAGATGTTTTCTGTAAATTTTAAAATTTTATTCGTTCTTCATTTTTTCGCTACTTTTGATTACAAAACTAATTTATAGAAGTCCCCTTAAGATTATTACGATTCTCGCAAAATACCACAAGAAGGACTAACCAAACGCCAACTGAATGGAGAAATTTCCAAAAAATGCTCAGATTTTTTCACAATCAAATCAAACACCATAGTATTTGTTACAAATAATTAATCAAACACCATAGGATTTGTTACAAAAAATTAACATAACACCATAGAATTTGTCACAAAAAAATTATATTTTTGCATAGTATTTGTAACATAAAATAAATTCAATGGGATGTTAATTACAAGAAAATCAGAGATTTGCCTTCAGGAGTGGAAACTAAAATCAAATCGAAAGCCTTTGATATTAAGAGGTGCAAGGCAAGTGGGCAAATCTACATTGGTTAAAAGCTTTGGAGAAAAGTATAAATATTTTGTGCAACTAAACTTGGAAAAACCAAAGGATAGAAAATATTTTGACACTGAAAGAGAAGTGAATGAAATTTGGCAGGAAGTACTTTATGAAAAAAATATCCCCAATAAACCACATGAAACTTTGTTATTTATTGATGAAATCCAAGAAATTCCTCATGTAATAAAGCAACTACGATATTTTTATGAAGAATTACCTGAATTAAATGTAATAGCAGCGGGTTCACTTCTGGAATTTGTCTTAGGAGAAGTAACATCATTCCCCGTTGGCAGGATTGAAGAATACACCATACATCCATTGGATTTCGAGGAATTTTTGATGGCAATCGGTGAAAATTCAGCATTGGAACAATTGAAAAATATCCCTTTAAATAATTACGCTTATTCAAAATTATTTGAACTTTTTAAAAAATACCTTGTAATAGGCGGTATGCCAGAGGTTGTGAAACAATATGTTGAATCAAATTTTAGCCTTGTAGGTCTTAAAACAGTTTATTCTTCAATTTGGGATACTTATAAATCGGATATTGTGAAATATGCCAAAAATGAAACCGAAGGCAAAATTCTCAGGTATATTTTTGAAACAGCCCCATATAGTCGAGATAGAATAAGTTTTGCCGGTTTTGGCGGGTCAAATTATCGGTCAAGGGAAGTTGGCGAGGCATTTAGAGCATTAGATTTAGCCAAAATTATTTATTTGATTTATCCTACAACGCAAACAACCCCTCCACAATTGCCAGTTTTAACCCGCAAGCCCCGTTTACAATTTTTAGATACAGGGTTGATGAACTTTGCTTCAGAAATTCAAATTGAATTGATGCAGTTGAGCAACCTAAGTGACTATTATAAAGGCTTTGTGGTAAATCATTTGATAACGCAAGAGCTTATTGCTCACCCCAATAGTAGGATTTTAAAGCCTCATTTTTGGGTGAGAGAAAACGCTAAATTGAATGCTGAGGTGGACCTAACCTACAAATGGGGTAATTTATTACTCCCTATTGAAGTAAAATCGGGTGCGAAGGGAAGCCTTAAATCACTTCATGAATTTATGGATATTGCCCCTCATTCTTTCGCTCTCAGGTTTTTAGGAAATAAGGTTTCGATAGAACAAGTAACTACCCGAAATGGGAAAACGTTTAGTCTATTAAATCTTCCTTATTTTGCTGTTTCACAATTAGATAGCTATATTGAATGGGGTATGAATGAGGTTGCCAATTTACATCAAGATTTATAAC
>JAYVIV010000159.1:0-29095 GCA_043769985.1 Arcicella sp. | reverse complement strand
ACCATCAACGATGATGTTACGATTGGTATGGGCTTGACAGTTACCCTTTCGGGAACGATGAATGCCCGAAGTATTATGGTAATGGGTACTTTAAAGCCTACTACTTTATCGACCAGTTTCGATTTAACCACCGAAGGAATCATGGTTCACGGGGGCGTATTCACCGTAGGAACGAGTGCCCAAGCTTATACTGGGAACGCTCTAATTACCTTGACGGGCAATAATCCTACACAAATATTATTCCCTGACCCTACTATTGATATGGGAACAAAGGTCATCGGCGTTATGGGGGGCGGCACCTTAGAGTTTAATGGCATTGCCAAAAAAAGTTGGAGTCAACTTAATGTGAATAGTATTGCGGGTGCACCTTCCATTACACTTAAAGAAATTGTTGATTGGTCGGTAGGTGATAAAATTGTAATAGCATCCACAGATTTTGATATGAATAGAGCCGAGGTTAGAGTTATTACCGAAGTATCAGGGGCAACTTTAACACTTGATGCTCCATTAGATTATAACCATTTTGGCACCTTACAAAATTATACGCATCCTAAGAATGCTAACATTTCATGGAGTTTAGATGAGCGTGCCGAAGTTGGTTTATTGAGTCATAATATAAAAATACAAGGGGATAGTTTTACCGACGTAAATGGTTTTGGTGGGCATATCATGGGAATGAATGGGTCGCAAATGCGTGCAAGTTATATAGAGCTTTTTAAAATGGGGCAAAAAAGTAAAAAAGGTAGATATCCATGGCATTGGCACCGTTTAGCGAATACAGGTACCGGGCAGTTTTTAAAAAGTTCAAGTATTCATAATACTTTTAACAGAGCCGTTGTTGTTCATTCCACTAATAATACCTTAGTTGATAATAACGTTGCTTACAATAACTTGGGACACGCTTATTTTTTTGAAGATGGTAATGAAATTAATAATGTGATGACTAATAACCTTGGTTTGGTTACCAAGCGTCCGGTGATTGGAGAACAGATTTTGCCATCTGATATAAAACAAGAAAGAAATCAAAGCGGTCCTTCTACTTTTTGGATTTCTAATCCTCTCAACCGAATTAATAACAACAGAGCAGCAGGTTCTGATGGTTCAGGAATTTGGTTTGCACCGCACCAAAATGTCAATAGCGAATCGTACGTTGCGGGGTATGATCCAAATAAAATTTCGCTACCATTGGGTTATTTAGATAATAATACAACCCATTCTTCACATCATGGTTTCATGTTAGGACCAACCATTAGACCAAATGATGCTAATCAAGATCCTAATCCAAATTATGATTATATGCCTGGTAATCCACCAACGGTAAATAATATCACTTCTTTTAAAAATAAACTTGCTACCTATGTTAGAGTTGGCGTAAATGGTATTACAAATTACCAAAATAATTTTATAATTGCCGATAACTATAAAGGTGATGCTTCTACATGGGATTCTTACTTTGACAGATTTTTATGGGTAGGTGCTTCTCAAAATTTTGAAAATACATCGTATTTCAGTAATGCAAATTCTGTAGGAGGGGCAGACGGTTTAGTACATTTACATACGATTTATGATGGTCCCGTAAAAGTAACTAATTCCTATTTTGCTGGGGTTACGCAAAGTAATATGTCTTTGTTTGATCAGTGGGGAGCCAATGTTAAGTTTACGGGTCATACTTTTAGAAATACTGCGGTTGAGCCAGGGTCGCTTCAAATTAGATATAGAGATTTATATAATCAGCCAGTATGGAGCAATGCTGTAGCTTACGATATTGATGGCGTACTTACGGGTACGCCAATGTCTGCCATATCGCAAGATTTACAAATTTTAATAGATGAGGAAAGCTCAGTAATAAAACGTGGTTATAGCGGCACTAAAAGCCCGCATCGATATGCTTATGTTGAAGTAGTTCCTTCGGATGAAATAGTTGGTGTTCAAAAACGTCAAAGATCCGTATTTAGAAGGTCTGATGGTGCCGTTCAATATGATAATGCCTTAGAAGTTGAGGGCGTTTCAATGGTACCCATTTTAGGTAGTAAATATACTTATACACTACAATTTGAAAAGGAACTTCCTTATGAGGTTAAAATATTTTATCATAGTATGAATCAAGGTGAATATACTATTATTGGATTTCCAGATGCACCGCTTTCCGCAAAAGTTTATTTAAGTGGTGGTGCTACACTTATACCGCAACTGAGTTCGCTGTCAACTTTAAAACAATCTTCGGTAACATCGTCTGCATTTGAAGGCAATACTTTATATGTTAAGTTCATTGCGCCATCAGGTGCTAATTTTGAAAGTAATAAGGTGCTTGGCCTCCTAAGACTTTGTCTCTACAATAATTGCGTTGCAGGTCCTAATTTTGCTTATAAAGATACTGATGGTGATGGCTATGATGATACTAAGGAAGCATTTGGTTCAAGAAATAAAAATGATGCTTCGGATATGTTTTTTGATTTTACCTCTAATACAAATGGTTGGGTAAAATCAGGAACATTTGGTGCAGAATGTGTTGGTTGTAGTAATTCATGGCTTGCTTATTCAAACGGTACTGACCCGCAAATTATCAAAAATGGTCTTAATTTCAATGCAAATAGTGTTGTTGGTATCAAAGCTTTGGTTAAAAGTCAAGCTACTGGTACATTTCAACTATATTGGACAACGATAAATGAACCGTCTTATTCTGAAGATAAGTCTGTTTCTGTCAGCTATAATCAAGCTAATTTGCAAAAGGATTTGCAATTCAATTTGGAAGGAAATCCTAAATGGAATAATAATACCATTACAGGTTTAAGGTTAGACCCACCGAGTAAAATGGGGCATACTTGGTTTTGGAATGTAAGAGCCAATTCTTGCATTCAAACTCAAATAGCTATTAAAAAAGCTGAAATTAATGGCTGGTCCTATTACGGTTTTAATGATATAGATGGCTACCAATTTGGTATTGAGCATAAACCAAACGGTATCGGAGCAAACACAAATAATTTTGATGCATCTATTGCCATTACAAATAAAAATTGTGATTTGGCATCTGGCGACCTCTTTTTTAAAGCCTCATCCACAACTAATGCAACGTACGCAAGTAGCAGTTACTGGAATATTACAGTGCCATTTAAAAACATAAATGGTTGGGTGAATATTAGATTTTTCCCAAATACTGTAAATAATACTTCAATGTTAAGTGCCGCTACTACTTATGCTACCAGCAACGGAATACCGTTTCAAAGTCCTTTGTTTTATATAACAACTGATTATAACATAAGCCTTCCCACAGTATTGAGAAGTGACGGTAAAGGTTTTGTAGATAAAATAACCTCAAGACCAATTTCTGAATCTGGCACTTTCAATAATCAAAATTATGTGCAACTCAACAACATTTCAACTTTAAATAATACTGGCGGTATTAGTTTTGTGAATTTATCGTCAAAAGAAATTCCTGTTGGTAGCATAAAATTCAACAGAGACACTTCTAAATTCGAAGGTTGGGATGGTGATAATTGGGTTAGTTTAAACTAAGTATCTGTACAAAATTACTCATGGCATGACTCAATTCATAAACAATTGATAATTAGCGTATTACAATCAGTCATGCCATGAGTTTCGTTCAAACTAATTACGTACAGATTTAAGCATCACTATGCATCAAACGTTATCCTTATGTTAAGAACACTATTCATCAATTTATTCCTTTTCTTTTCGAATATTTTACTTCAAGCACAAATCAAAAAGATTGGTGTACCATTTATCACAAATTATAGTCCGAAAACTTATCAAGCAGCCTCAGAGAACTGGGATGTGGCACAAGATTCAAGCGGAGCTATGTTTTTTGGAAACCATTTTGGATTATTACAGTTTGATGGAACACGGTGGAAAATAGTGACACAACCAGACAACAAAAGTATGGTTAGGTCTTTGGCAATCGGGAAAGATAAAATTTATATTGGAGCCCAAGGGGACTTTGGATATGCTACCATACAACCCAATGGGCAATATGTTTATCATTCATTAGTGAGGTTACTGCCCGACAAATATCAAAACTTTGGTGATGTCTGGTGCACAAAAATTCAAGGAGATAAAGTTATTTTTTTTAGTAGAAAAGAAATAATCATCTATCAAACCAATAGCATTAAAGTGATAAAATATGAAGCAGAATTTGAAGATTCTTTTGATGTTGAAGGCCAAATGTATTTTATTAGTATTCAAAAAGGGCTATTAAAATTACAGGGAGATAGATTAGTTAAAGTAATGGGCGGTGAAAAAATATTGGGGATGAAAGTAAGGATGATTTTAAAAAAAGAAAAATCTCTGATGATTCTTACTCAAAAAGATGGATTCTTTACCCTTAATCAACAAAATCTTATTCCCTGGCGAACCGAGGCAGATAATCTATTAAAGGAAGGGCAAGTTTCGAGTGCCATTGTCCTCTCTCAAGGTTATTATGGTATCGGAACTCGCCAAAATGGATTGATTATTATTGATAAAGCGGGGAATTTAATCCAGCATCTTAACAAAGAAATGGGCTTGCAGAATGACTACATTACTAAACTTAAAATGGATAGAAATGGCAACCTCTGGATAGCATTAAAAGACGGAATTGATTTTGTGGAAATAGCATCTCCTTTTTCTCAAATATCAGATGATAGACATGCTGAACCCAAAATTTATGCCAGTATATTACACCAAAATAAATTGTATATCGGTACAGACAACGGGCTTTATTGGCTTGACTGGAAAGCCTATGAAAATCGAAAAAGTGGTAACATAGGTTTTCAACGAGTGGCTGGTATGAATGAAAATGTTTGGAACTTAGGCGTTTTCGATGGTATTCTTTTGGCATTTGAAGCAAGCGGTACTTTTGAAATTAATGGAAGTAAAGCCAATTTATTAAGCCCTCTTAGTGGTGCTTGGCAAAATGGTGCTTGGCAAGGGAATATTTTGCCTAATAATCCAGATGTATTGATTGTGGGAGGCTACACGGGATTGTATAGTTATAAGAAGCAAAACAATCATTGGGTTTTTCAAACTAAAGTAAAAGGATTTAATGAAACTTGCCGAGTTTTATCTTTTGATAAATTGGGTAATATTTGGATGGCTCATGGCTATAAAGGAGTTTATAAAATCAAGTTAAATCAAACTTTTGATGCCGTAGAAAAGGTTCGTTTTTATGACCATAAAGATGGTTTTCCTTCCCATATATTTTTAAATACTTTCAAGGTAAAAGAACAAATACTTTTTGGTTCAACAAATGGGGTTTATAGATATGATGTAGCAACTGACAAGATGAAACCCGATGAGTTATTTGAAAAATACTTAGGACTTGAAAAACACGTTAGACTCCTTAAACCCGATAATAAAAATAATATTTGGTATGTTGCAGGGGATAATACTGGGGTAATTCATTTGTATAAAGATGGTAGCTTTCATTCGGAAGAACTGCCTTTTCGGAGACTCCAAAATGTGTATATACCTGGTTTTGAAAACATTCAGACTGACGAAGAAGGGGATGTGCTTATCGGTACACAAAATGGATTAATTCATTATAGTAGCAATACCAATAAAAATTATCAAGCAAAATTTGAGGCTGTTATTTCAGACGTGAAATGTATCGTTCCACGGGATAGTATCTTATTTTCAAATGTAACCAGCTCAATACATGAGCTTTTTAATGATACAAAGCATTCTACTACGCTATCCTACAAAAATAATGGTATAAAGTTTTCATTTTCAAGCTTTTGGTATGAAAACCCCGAAATTACGCAATACCAATATTGGCTGGAGGGATTTGAAGAAAACAAGTCTGCTTGGAATAAACTTACAGAAAAAGAATATACCAATTTACCAGAAGGTAAATACATATTTCATGTTAAAGCTAAAAATTTATACGATGTAGTGAGTCAGGAGGCAACCTTCAATGTAGAAATTTTACCCCCAATCTATCGCTCTTATTGGGCTTACAGCCTTTATATTATTCTATTTACTTTGTTAATTTATGGCATAGTTCGGTATCAGCAACATCTGGCAAGTTTAGAACGCAGTAGTTTATTGGCTCATCAAGCAAAGGAACTATTGATAAAACAAGCTGAATTGGAAAAACAAAAAATGGTAGCTGAAAAAGATAGGACGGATATTGTCAATGTAAATTTAGAGACGACTATTAAACTGAAAAACTCAAAAGTTGCCACGAATACAGTTAATCTAATCCATCTCAATGAGATTTTGCTATCAATTCGTGAGTACATTATCCAAATCCAAAATAGCAAAGACCCTAAAATTCATCAATCAATTGTAAGGAAAATTGACAAAATTATTGAGCAAGAAATTCAAGGAGATAAACATTGGGGCGAATTTGAAGAAATTTTCAATCAACTTCACAATAATTTTATTCAACGGCTCAAAATACATTATCCAGAATTAACACCCAGGGATATTCGTCTGTGTGCTTATTTAAGGATGAACCTGAATACCAAAGAGATTGCTCCGCTTTTAGGTATTTCGGTTAGAGGGGTTGAAGATACCCGCTACCGAATACGCAAAAAAGTCCATTTATCCCCTGAAGACAACTTGGCTGAATTTATTTTAAGTTTCTAATTTTATCCATTTCAAATGTTCCGTTTAAAGAGATTCATAAATTCCCACAAAGGAAGATTATGAATCTCTTTTTTTTGTGAGTATAAATATCTTATAGTCAGTCAGTTAAATAGAATTTGTATTAAAAGCTGTACTTAAACCGTAGTCATAAATTCTTCTTACAGTAGTCAAAACGTAGTAATATTTTGTGATTTTTTTGAATTATATAGCAAAATTTGTGGACGAAAAATCTATCGTTACATAACAGTAATAATAACAAAAATCACTTAACCAATATTACTCACCCTACCACTATAAATAAGTAAGCTTCCCCAGTCAAAGTACATCCTACTAAAAAAAGTACACCCTACTAAAAGAATATTTTCGTTCAAGACCCATCAGGTAATCTCTTCTTCATTTATAACAACCAAAATAAATTTATACGTAGTCACTACAAATTAAACAACGTTCTTATTTGGTGTAAATAATTGGACATCAGTTAGTTGTTTCCCGAATATCGAACCGAAGCGTCGGACGCATCGAAATACAAACAACTACTTAATTATTGGCGATAACGCTGTAACAAACCATTTTTTCCATTTTTATCAATAATCAATATCCATAGTTTAAAAACAATTTCATGAAAAAATTTACCAAATTACCATTACTAAAATTATGCAGTATGATTGCTTCAATCATGCTATTTTACAGTCAGTTAAATGCACAAAGTTGCCCTAAAGCAGTAACGTGGGAACAAAATTTTAATTCTGAACAGGAATTAAATGACAACTGGTTTTTCTATGAAGGAAGTAATTATCCAAATAATCAGGAAATAGCGTGGTTCCAAAGACAAAATGCCAGTATTGTAAAAGAAGGTAACAGCAGTTATTTAAAAATCACTGCAAAATATGAACCAGGCTTGAAAGCAGGACGAGAAAATTTAGAATTCTCTTCCTCTCGAATGCACTCAAGGATGCCAGCCACCAATGATTTAAAGACAGTTAAATATGGTAAAGTATCGGCTCGTATTAAAACCAGTACTAATGGCGACAGAGCTTGGCCCGCCTTTTGGATGTTACCCAAAAATGTCAATTGGCCCAAAGACGGTGAAATAGACATCATGGAACAGCGTGTACGTAAAGGAAAGCATGTAGGATTAAATGGAACGACTGCATTTTATTCATGTCCTGATGGAAGTTTTTGTTATCTCTCAAAAGATACAAAAAGCCCAGAGGGGGCGAATAGCTTTTGGAATGCGTTTCACGTGTATAGTGTAGAGTGGAGTCCAAACCAATTGAAGTATCTATTAGATGGCGTAGTGGTATATACCATCAATGCAAGTGATTTTCCAACAGGTACATGGCCTTACAATAACAAAGAATTTTATGTGATATTGAATTTAGCAGTCGGAAGTCAATACACAGATTATTTCGAATTTACCGATAATACAGATGCTGCCGAAAAAAATAGACCAACGGACCCAGCTTATTTTAATGGTAAAGACGTATCAATGCTGGTGGATTGGGTGAAAGTTGAGCAAGGTGCCGATGATAATGAAATTGTTGGAGACCAGCAAGTTTATAGTGGCGAGGTCAAGGATTACTATGTAGCAAGACCAGGAGTAGATAATGCTTATACTTGGGTTCCACGGGGAGGAACGCTTATAAGTGGTCAGGGAACGAGTGCTATAAAAGTAAAGTGGATTGGAGGAATGACTGAACCATTGAGAGTTAATTATGCAAATGGTAATTGTAGAGTTGCCTTGTCACGACAAGTGCTTTCAAAGGGAAATCCTTTTCCAACGATATCGGTTATTGAAAACTTTGAAGGTGCGAAACCGGGTTTTGTGCCAAGGAGTACGGGTACACGCACATTTGTTGCTGCCAATGGTAGCACAGTGTTGAGTCATACCAGTCCAGGAGGAACAGTGCCGTACGATTTTTTAGGAATCAGAACCAATAAAATAGGGAATGCTTATGATTTTTCTATGGGGTACAAGAAAATTGTCTTGGATGTTTGGACAAATGCCCCAGTTGGAACAAAAATAGCCGCACAATTAGAAAATAGTATTGCTTCGCAGGGGTCAAACTTTCCTGTGGGTGTTCATAGTGGATATGGTGCTTATACTACTGTGAAAGGACGTTGGGAAACGCTTGAACTGAACGCAGAAGCACTACGCAATGGTACCTCATCTACATCCATTGATAACATCGTCATTCTTTTTGACCCAGGTACTGCTTCTAAATATAGTTATCTAATTGATAATATTAGAGTTAGAGGTACTAACTTACCTCCAATGGTGAAGGCGGGTGATATGCTCGAAGATTACGAAGTTAACTTTGCGGATAAAATCAAAATTGAAAACGCCATTTCTCCAGGCTATAATGCTGGTCCACGTCCAAATGATTATGGGGTTAGTGCTACAAATGGAGCAAAATATGTCCGTCCAAATGGTCTATATTCAGGATTCTTCTTTGCGACACAAGTAAGATTGAATGGTGCGGATTTCAGTAATCAAATCCTTAAAATTCAAGTTTCGGTAAAGACTAATGCTCCTATCGGGACAACAATTCAGCTCAATCTACAAAATAATCTTCTAAAACAACCAAATGAGTTTGGTGGCGTAAACGGCGTATATGTTGCCACAACAAAAACTCAGAACGCTTATGAAGTTTTAACGTTTGTTCGTAATAATGATTGGTTTGCCAGATCATCCCCAGAATCAAGAATTACGAAGGATAATGAAATAAATCAGATTGGTATTTACCCTGCCATTGGAAAGGAAAACGGAAGTACGTATTTCTTTGACAACTTTAAAGTTATTGCAGGAAATCAAGCTAATGCAAGAATTGAAAGTGTGGATGAATCAGGAGATGATTTTGTGGTTTATCCCAACCCATCAAATGACTTTATAACTGTGGTCATACCGGGACAAGCTGAGTCAAAAGAAATCATGATGTCTGATATGACTGGTAAATCAGTGATTCAAAAAAATCTGGATGCAACCAAAGATGAACATATCATTGATATCACAGCTTTGAATCAGGGAATGTACCTTATTCAAATGAAATCAGACAACAAAGTTAAAGTCAAAAAAGTGATAAAGCTGTAAAATTAGTTTCTTTAAAAAATACACCCAAAATGCTTGTAAAGGCATTTTGGGTGTAAAATTATTCGGAATTATTTACTTTAAGTCGCAGAACCTCACCCCCGACCCCTCTCCAAAAGAGAGGGGGGAAAAAAGAGGACTATTGTTCCCCTCTCCATCGGAGAGGGGTTGGGGGTGAGGTTGTGCAGACTTTGCGACTTAAAGTATATAATTCCGAAATTATTTAAACAATATCCAATCTATTATGAAAAAAATTTACCAAATTATTCTCTTTATTACGACCTGTTCCACAAATTTATGGTCGCAAAGTATGCCTTTTGAGGTGAAAAATAATTCCCCGTTTCCGGATTCGGAAATCTATGTCGGAATTATTGGTAGCAATGCCAATGGTCTATGTGTGTACGTAGATGGAAAAACGGGTAAGCAAGAAATCGGATCACCGGATAAGAACACCATAATGGGGAAAGTTGAATTAGTTGCTAATTTTTGTACAAAATTGACCGATATTCCTATAAATCCCACTACAAAACAACGTACTATCACCCTGAAGGGAATAGGGAGTGCAAGAGTATTTTTTTCAGTAAAAAAGCCGCTCTACACAAGATTTAATCCTGATAGTAAAGGGTACCGAGGTCCCGAGGTAAGTACTAATCCACTTATAGACAACGCTGGAGTCCTCTTTGAATTTGTAGAACTCAATTATGGACTAATTAATAGTAACAATGACTCGCAAATATTCTTTAATACTACGAGAGTAGATGCATACAATTATGCAATCGGTATCGAATTATTTGGCAAAGGTGGTTTTTATAAAAGAGCTGGAGAATTAATAGGTCATCAACAAATTCAACAGAAATTTTTAGAAAACGTTCCGCCTATTTTTCAGAAATGTCTGAATAGAGCAACGGGGAGAATTCTATATCCAACGAGTGTTGAAGCGTTTAAACCAGGGGGAGAAAATGAAAATTATTTTAAATCGTATATTAACGCTATTTGGGAAACTTACAAAAAGAAAGATTTACTGTTTGATGTAAAAGATGGGGGCGTATGGCGAGGTAGAGTAGCTGCCAATGATGTATGGAAATTTACAAAACAAGTAAAAAGTGCCAACGGAACTTACGTGGCTGCTACACCACTGGTCTATGGCATCATAATGAAACGTCCAAATGTTGACGAAGCCTTGAACGGCAAAGGTGTTTTAGGGTCTATTAATGGAAATGGGCCGAATGACTTAGATGTGCAAAAGCATATATCAGCGGCAATTAATCGACATTTGATTGATGTGGACAGTGAAAATTATTTAGGCTTACAAGACTTTACCGATGTTTCTAAATTTTACCTAAAGCAACCATACAATGCTTACGCAAGGTTTTGGCATCTTCCAGGGATTAGTTTTAACAGAAAATCTTATGGATTTCCTTATGATGACACCGCCGATCAATCTTCAACACTCGCAACCGTCAATCCAACTAAAATTAGTGTTAGTTTCGGTGGGTTTGCACAAAAAACAGCTCCACCACCTCCAACGTCTGTAAATTTAGCCCTGAAAAAACCAAATATATACGCTTCATCTATTGAAGTTGGCTCCGCTTATGGTGCCGTCAAAGCCAATGATGGCATAGATGATGGAGCAAGTAGGTGGAGTAGTGATTTCACGGGAACTCAAGAATGGATTTATGTAAATTTGGGGAATTCCTATAAATTAAATCAAGTAGTTTTGAAATGGGAAGCAGCATACGCAGTCAATTATGATATTCAAGTATCAAATGATTTGAATTGGTCAGCGGCTAAAACCGTTAAAAGTGTTGTGAATAGCACGGGAGGAATTGAGAATATTCCAATCACCGCCACGGGGCAATTCGTGCGAATATTGTGTAACAAAAAAGCACTGCCAGCCTTCGGGTATTCATTATTTGAACTTGAAGTGTATGGAAACCCATCACCAACTGCAAGAACATCATCAGAAAGCGAAGAACCTCAATATGGTGAGGATAATTTGAACGTTTATCCAAATCCGTCGAATGACTTTTTGAAGGTAAACTTTCCAATTCAGGAAGGAAGTTCAGAACTTACCATTAATGATATGACTGGAAAGGTGGTAATGACTCAAAATCTGGAATCTGGTAAAGAAGAACATACTGTGGATGTCAGAACCCTAAAAGGGGGAACATATATTCTTTTAATCAGAACGGAGGGTAAACATCTGTCTCGAAAAATTATAAAATTTGATTAGTAATAAAACTAAAACTACCCGATTTTACACAGATAGTATGTAAAATCGGGTAGTTTCAATAAATAGGAATTGAATCGTTTCACTTATACTTTTAGAACGAACACCATAGAGATTTTACTAATTGTAATGGAGGACTGATTTATCAATTCGGCTTGGCATCGTGATTAAAAAACTATTAACTCCGTCCTTATTTTCATAAGCAGCTTTAGAAAAATTGATGTCACAATATTGCTTGATCAATATAAGTCCTATACCCACACCATCTTCGCCAAAATCAAAGTTGTTAGGAGTTTCGAACAACGTTTTTATCTTTGATTTCTGAAATTCAGTCATTACATCACTCTTGTTTGTAACTCTAATTTTAAATTCCTCATAATTGTACTCTGTTTGAATGGTAATGACTTCATCTTGTGGCGTGTACTTAATAGCATTATCAAGTAGATTTCTAACGATGAGAGAAAGAGCATTGGGATCTACATGTATCTCTGCATCCTTTATATTTTCTATGAGAGTAACTGATTTTAGTCTTGCCATTTCACGGTAGATAGGTAGAAATTCTTCGCAAGCTGATTTTACCCATATATTTTCGGGGGTAGCATTAATTTTCCCTTGTTGATTGAGACTCCAAGATAATAGATTATTAAGCAGGGAGGCAAAATGAAAACCGTTCTCGTTGATTTGATGTAATACTGTATCAAGTCGTTCAAATTGTTTGGTTCGTACTAAATAACCCACAATTTCGGAGTATCGTTGATACGTACTTAGTGGACTACGTAAATCGTGTGAAATAATCGTGAATAACTTAGCTCGATTTTTTTGTAATTGCAGCAGCCCAGCATTCGTTTTCCGCAGACGAATCCCAAGATAAGTAATTAAACAAATGACTAAAATTGAAATTACCAAAATCCCTATGAGGAACTGATTGCGGGCTTTAATTAAACTTTGCTCCTTCATCAAACTCTTGATGGAATTATCCTTTTTTTCAGTTTCATATTTTGTTTGAATATCAGCTACCATTGCTTTGTTTTTGGCACTTTTACTGATGGACTCCAAACTGTCTTTTTTATTTCGGGTGTCCCATGCGGTTAGATATTTTTGCTGTTTTTGCTGACTCTCGGCAAGAAGTCCGTAGTTAAGAGGCAAAATGTTATTTTCATATATTTTTGCATTTTCAATAACTGCAATCGATCTTTTGGCATAAATCTCAGCCATCTTATAATTTCCTAAATAGAAGTAGGACTCTGCTATATTATGTAGATTATTACTCACAATATGAATATCTGTATTGGGAGACCATTGAAGATATTTTTTTTCAAACTCTAATGAAAGTTTTAATGCTTCATTGTGTAAACCATACATAGAATAATAGGCACCAAGATTTGAATATAGCCCGGGCTTAAAATAAGATAATTCTGGGTTTTGATCAATGACTTTTATTGCCTCTTGAAAGGCAATCTTAATTTTATAAATTTCTGGTTTACCATAGACATCATTAATGAAAGTAAGAATGATGGAATGCCACATGATTTTATCTAAAGCAAAATCTGACGCTTTTCCTAAAGTCATGCTTTTTTCGTAGTAAACTTTGGCATTTTCAAGGTTCAACTGCAAGTTATTTGACGTACCAGTGGGGACATTTAGAGCTATTAAGTAAAAATTACTGAAAAGCATACCAGTGGTATCTTTCTGAGCCTCAAAATAACTATTAGCTTTCAAAAGATCGGTCACAGCTAAGTTCGAAGCATTATTTACTTTAAGCTGGAAAAGAGCATTTAAGTAAAAATACATATTTAAGCATACAGACGATTTGTAAAGCAAGGAAAGTCGTTTGATTTCGTTCAAACTTTTTCCAAAGTCTTTTGATTTTTTCAAACGACTTTTCTCTAAAAGAATTAACTGTTTGAGCATCGCCATAGAATTGGGACGCTCCCGCTTAACCACTCTCACGAGGCTATCAGTATTTTGGTAATTCAGAAAATCCCGAAATGACTTGGGGGCAGCTTCCTGTGCATTGCAGAAATGAGAGAATGCAACAACAAAAATGGTAATTGCAAAAAAAAGAACGGTAGTTTGGCGAGTACTTTTCATCCTATAATGAGTGGTATTATTTTGGTTGTGTGATATAAATGGTAATTATTGGACTCAAGTACCTGTACAAAATTACTCATGGCATGACTCAATTCATAAACTACTGATAATTAGCGTATTACTATCGGTCATGCCATGAGTTTCGTTCAAACTAATTACTTACAGGTACTTTATTAGAATTATCTAATTCAAAATGATGCTTTATCAGCCCTCTAAATTAGTGATAATCTCTGGATAAAACTTTCTGCCGATGGGAATTAGTGTACTATCAACTAAAATTGTTCTTGAGCGCAAATTTAACTTTTTAATATGTGCTTTATTGATAACAAATGCCTTTTGTATTTGAATGAATCTTTCGTCTAATTCAATTGAAATTTGAGATAGCGACTTTTTACGAACATATTTTTTGTTACCTACCACATGAATTATTGAATAATTCCCTTCAGCTCTTACAAAAGTAATTTCTTCATACTTCAATTTAATAATATTAAGATGCAAATCTCTTACAGTAATATATCCGTCATTGTTGGAAACAGGTATAGTAATGGGATATTGTTTAAGTAATATATCTATTGAGGATAATAAGGTGAATTTATGAAATGGTTTAGCCAAGAAAATACTTTTACTTATCAAACAAGAAGTGCTGAAAATATCAGATTCCAGATGATTTGTCATAAATATTTTGGGGATGTCAGAATATCTATCATCTTCAAAAAGCGTAAACACGGATGAATTCCCAATACTAATGTCACACAAAAGTAGATCAGGTTCGGATTTGTCTATGATTTCTTCGATGTGGTTGAGAGTCACCGCTGAATTTAATAATTCAAAACAATCATTTCCATCAAATATGGACTCTATAAAAACTGACCAAAGAATATCATCTTCAATGATTAATATTTTAGTTTTTCTTAAGGGCGTTGTCATGTGTCAGTAGTGATTTATAGCAATATAAAAAGTGGATAATAAGCATCATTCAGTAGAAGAAGATTTTCATAGAGAACATTTTCATGGTTGCCGATTTTGTACCTCAAAAATTCAAAAGAAATAACGCTATGTATGAAGGGCGAAGCAATAATCAAAAAAATTTTAAAGAAAAGGTGTAAGCGTAAATCTTGGTAGATTTACGCTATAGTTAAGATATGGCGGTATTACTATACAAAATATTGATTACACCTTTATTAATTTAAAATTAATATTTCATTAGTATTATTAAAAATGGTTAAAGTCTTCTTGAATTATACTGCTTTGAATTAACAAACTTCTTGCTCAAGCAATATACCTAACTAAAAGTGTTAAACAGTTGTTTAATTCCCTTAAAATACCAAAATAATTACAAATCAAATTTAATCATTGTACACGAAAATGATTAATTGGTGACAAACTGCATGAAATAGTCTATTCGTTCATACCAAAGCATTTTAAATCTACCTTAACTGACACCCAGTCAAGATATGGTATGCTGACTTGCACTGATAACAATTGCATGATGGATAGGCTCTTAATCAAGAGGCTTTGAGGGCTTTAAATTCTGAATAAATCAGTGAAAACGAGGCAAATAGTATTTTTATCACCAAATAATGCTTTTGATGTACCACCATGAAATCGCAATAACCCTCAAAAAGACTTTCTTTCCTAACTTTGATGAATGATAAAACTTATTAGAAACAGTTTTGAGTAGTGTTAGAAATGAGATTTTATTGCTTCATTCGATTGTTTCATGATTGGCGAATTATGAGATTTGGTACTGAATGAAGCAAATGGAACAATATAATTGTACCTTGGTTTGATCATCTAAAATACAATTATATTGTTCCTGATCTCATTCTTTTAAAGTTTTGTTTGTGATAGTCATTTTTTATGTCAATAATTTATGGACTTTAAACATTCCGTAAATAACGATTTCGACTTTGTATTCTTCTTGCTATTTTTTAATAAATAACGGAACTATATACTTAATGTCGCAAATACGAATTACCCCATCCTAAATCCTTCCCCTTGAAGGGAAGGACTTTCCTAACGAGTGTAGAAGCCTTTTCCCATCAAGGGGAAAGGGCGACCGACGCTCGGTTGGCATAGGGGTATTTTTGACTTGCGACATTAAGTATATAGTTCCGATAAATAATATTGACAATTTTATCAAATCATTCCATTTGTTGATTGCACTTGGAAGTATTTATAATCGGTTGAAGGGAATCTCTGAACATGATCAAAATTCTAAGAGATTCTATATTTGAATAAAACCCTTTTGTTTCTTTTTAATAGTACAACACAGCATTTTTGTCTTCCCCGCCGAGATTCCTTTAAGTAACATCCCGCTTTTAGCATAAATCATTTCATACCGCCCATACAACCTCTTTGTTTTCATCATTTTGTAAATGACTTGACAATAAAATATTACGGAAGTATATACTTATTGTCGCAAATCACAAAACCTCACCCGAGCGTCGGTCGCCCCGACCCCTCTCCAAAAGAGAGGGGGGAAAAAGAGGACGAATACTCCCCTCTCCATCGGAGAGGGGTTGGGGCGACCGACGCTCGGGTGAGGTTTTGCGACTTTATACATATAACTCCGTAAAATATCATAGCACCTCCAATCCCTCTATACGCTTTTGTTGGCTTTGGCATGAACTCAAGTTGTCGTTTGAACGCCTTTTTTAATTAAAATTTTACTTTTGTCACCATCAAATGTATTACATCACCAATAAAATGCCATTTTCAATAGCTTGGACTAAAATTGGCAATAGGTTCATCAAAAATCATTGATGTGCCATTCTAAATAATTAAATAGAATAAACACAAAAATAAATTTTCATAGGTCAGTAAATTATAGTTTAAAAAAAACAATTGTCAACAATGCCTCAAACGATTAAAGTGAAAGGCGCAATTATCTTATCAATGAAAAAATACATACAAAAGGCACTATCCCTTGCATTGGTAGTAGGAGCATTTACTGCAAATGCTCAGGTGAAAGTGGGAAATAATCCCACGGTAATTAACGCTAACGCAGTGTTAGAAATTGAAAGTACAAACAAGGGTTTATTATTACCACGTGTACCCCTTACTTCTTCTACGAGCTTTTCCCCACTTACGGCACACGTAACGGGTATGGCAGTGTATAACACCGCTACCATTAGTGATGTAACGCCTGGTTACTACTATAATGATGGTACAAAGTGGGTTCGTCTTGGTACGGGTACAGGTGCGCCAGGTACGAATGGATCTACCATACTTAGTGGTTCGGCAAATCCAACAACCCAAGGTGCCAATGGAGATTTTTATTTGAACACAACCAGTTCTACACTTTTCGGACCTAAAGCAGCTGGTGCTTGGCCTACACCTGGTCAATCTCTTATTGGTCTAACAGGTCTAACAGGTTCAACAGGTCCAACAGGTCCAACAGGTCTAACAGGTACGAATGGATCTACCACACTTAGTGGTACGGCAAATCCATTACCAGCGAATGGTGCCAATGGAGATTATTTTTTGAACACAACCAGTTCTACACTTTTCGGACCTAAAGCAGCTGGTGCTTGGCCTACACCTGGTCTGTCTCTTAAAGGTGCGAATGGTACGCCAGGTACAGATGGTACGAATGGATCTACCACACTTAGTGGTACGGCAAATCCGATATCAACCCAAGGTGTCAATGGAGATTATTTTTTGAACACAGCCACTTCTACACTTTTCGGACCTAAAGTCGCTGGTGCTTGGCCTACACCTGGTCTGTCTCTTAAAGGTGCGGATGGTACGAATGGTACGGCATCTGAGCCTTGGTTTGATAAAGCAACTAATGCTGGTGCAACGCTTAATACCCAAGAAATCTACCAAACGGGTAATGTTGGTATTGGTGCAGCAGGTTCTGCCACATCAACACTTAGAGTGTCTTCAGTAGATAAAAACGTATTCGGTGCTGATATTACTGTAGAGCATACTTCTGGACAATTACTCGGTTTAAATGCAGGGTCTGCTTACAAAGGAACCGTGGCTTCCGCCTTAGTAAGAGGTGCACAGATAGGAACAAGTGCTGAGGTTGGTTCAGGAAATATCTCAACTCTTAGGGGTATGGAATCAAGAGTTTCATTGCTGAATGGCTATACTGGGACAGTTGGTACTGGTATAGGGGGACTCTTCAATTTAGCTCATAATGGTACAACTACAACAGGTACGGTTACTAATGCTACTGGTGTTCAAATTGGGGGTAATATGCTCTCAAATGCTGATGCGCCAGGTCTGAACAGAAAGGGTCTCTTAATTGATAATGTAATTAATAGTACCAGACAACCTGGTGGTTCTGCCTTTGCCATTTATACTAGTCAAGGAAACGTTAGTTTTGGAGATACGCTTATTCTGAGAAGCGCTCGATCTATTCAAGCAACTACTGGTGCTGGTGTAGCTGCAGAGTTAGGTATAAACCCGTTAGGAGGTGGTGTAACTATTGGTGGCAATTATGTAGAGCTTGGAATGAGAGATGCTGGTGACAGAGATACTTATATGGATTTTCATAGTTCTAATGCTACGGATTACAATGCACGAATCTTTAGAGGATCAGGCGTAGATGGGGTGTTTGGTATATCAACTCAGGGCACTGGCGGCTTACGCCTTGGAGTTGGTTTTAACACAGCCCATATTGCAGTTTCTGGAGCTGCTGGAACTGCTGGTTTTGTAGGTATCAATACGCCAACCCCTTCATTAAGACTTGATGTGAATGGTTCTATGCGTATTGGTGGTAGTGGTACTGCTAATGTGCAAGGAACACAATTGACATGGAGTGATCCAAATTTAGGAAATGGTGCTGGTGCTGGAGCTGGAGTTTCTGGTTTCTTGAACAACTTTGGTACAGGTACTGGTGGTTTTGTATTCTCAACAACTGATAATAATACCACATTTACCGAAAATATGAGAATAGACAAAAATGGTAATGTAACTATCCAAGGTCAAGTAAAAATTGTTGGTGGCACGCCGGGTGTAGGTAAAGTATTAACTTCTGATGCTACGGGTTTAGCAAGCTGGCAAACAGTATCAGCAGGTACATCAGGTTTGAATATTGATAACATCACAGCGGCAGTAGCAGCACCAGTAACACAGGTTGTTGCAGCAGGTAGTTTAATGATTACTGATTCGGCTTCGGGTGTAGTTATGAAAAGCCCAGATGGCACCAACTATCTCCTTACCATTGGTAATGGTGGTGTGATTAATATCAAAAAAGTATTACCATAGTCACTATAAAATTTTTATACGCAACCAATTGTTAAAGATTGGTTGCGTATAAAAATTAACGAGCTGTTAAAAGTGTTTAAATTTTCAAACTTTCAACGTAAGTATATGAAAAAATTATTATTGATATCATCTCTACTTGTTTTAGGCACAGCCGCCATCGGGCAAGTAAAAATTGGTACAAATCCAGCAACATTGGCAACCAATGCCAATCTTCAAGTAGAAGGCACAACAACAGCACAACAGTTTGTGGTGTTGAAAAATGGTAATGTGGGTATTGGTACAAGTGCCCCTGCTTTGAGTTTACAGGTCACAGGAGGCGCTAATTTCGTTGGTGGAGCACCTGTAAATAGTCAAGGTTTGCAAATTTTTTGGAACAGCGCTGCTGTGAATGGTGGTACTGCAGGTCAGGGTATGACTGGTTTTTTAAACCACAGAGGCACAGGTCCGGGTGGATTTATATTCACTTCGACCAACGATGCCACCACTTTTGTTGAATATATGCGAATCAATAGTGCAGGTAATGTGGGTATTGGCACGAATGATCCAACTGAAAAATTACACGTAGTAGGAAGTGCTTCCATTACCAATGCTATAAATACTGGTGGAGTCTTGAGACTCGGTGCTCTTGGAACTGGCGATCGAAATTCTTTTATAGACCTATTTGCTGCCAACAATCCAACTTTTAATACCAGAATTATTAGAAGCGCAGGAGTAAATGGTGTTTTTCGTATTTCTAATGAAGGAACAGGAGGCATTTTTTTAAATACCGAAGCTAATTCGCCACATCTTACCATTGCTGGAACTACAGGTTATGTGGGTATTAATAGGATTGGACTTGTACCCTTGGACGTGAATGGTGTTCTTCGTGTGGGGGGAACTGGTGGAATTATTAATGATGTGGGTACGCAATTGGTATACAACGAACCCCTGTTGGGTGCCGCAGGAAATGCCGTGAGTAGTTTCGTAAACAACAAAGGAGCAGCAGGTACTTCGGCAGGAGGTTTTTTGTTTGCCACAACCACTGATAATGCAATTTTTAATAAAGTCTTGGAAATAGATTTTACGGGTAACATTACCCAAAATGCTACGGGGTATTTAAAAGTAGCTACGGGTACTACTACTCAGCGTCCTGCTACGCCAGCCGCAGGCATGATTCGTTTCAACACAACCTTGAATAAGTTCGAAGGATATGATGGTACGGCATGGCAGTTGTTAAACTAATCTTTTGAAAATCAAGAATGGCAAGGAGAATAATCCTTTAATGATAAGAAACTAAAAAAATGTATAAGGCAATACTACTTAAAATAACAATTTGTGCATTAGCTCTATCAATGGGAGCTAAGGGACAAGTTAAAACCAATAAGGTTGTAGAAAATAATGTGAATACCGCAGTATATAAGCGTATGTTGAACAATGCTTTATCATTGGAAGACAACGCATCTGCCCTACAAGCGTGTCATCTTATTTTGGCTCAGGAGGGTAGTAATAGTGCCTATAAAGACACATTAGCTTTATTATATTATAGTTTGGGTAGCTACAAACAGACCTTGTTAGTGACAAATGGCTTACTGAAACAAAAGCCCGATAATGTTACGCTATTAGCCATTACTGCTGGTAGTTATAGCAAGTTGGGGGGTGTCAAAGAGGCAATTAGTTATCAAGAAAAGTTATATCAACTGCAGCCAACGGCTGTGAATGGTTTTGGTTTAGTAGAAATGCAAATGAGTTTGCAACGTTTTGCTGAAGGCTTATCAACCGCCGATAGGATTCTTAGCAGTAAAATAGACAGTAATCTGGTGTATTCATACAAAGACAGTACTGGCAAAAATTTGCAGACACCCCTGAAAGCCGCTATATATACTTATATGGGGAGTGCCTATTTTAAGCAGAGCAACAAAGTGAAGGCAAAAGAAATGTTTTCTAAGGCTTTACAGATAGACGACAAATTTTTGATAGCAAGGTCAAATTTTGAAGCGATTAAAGAAGATTAATTATTAAAGGTTTCTTTTCTTTGGAGAAATTGGAGGGAGAACTTGTACCTCATATAGAATTAAAAATCCTTTGCGTTGAAGGCATCTCAATGGCTTTTGCGTGAAATAATTTCAGATAATGAAAAAAATACTAATCTTCACAATGTTAATGTTTACCATAATGGTAAAGACATTTAGCCAGAGCAGTAGTTTGGGTAGTGTTTATGTATCTGGTGGTGGTGAAATAGCCATATCTGGACAGCATAATTTCCAAAATGGCAATGGTACCCTCAGCATGGGGATTTTAGCTACCGAACGCTCTCCACTTGGTTTAATCAGTTGGACATCAACTGAGGGTAGTTGGATAAACGCTTCTAATAGTGCTTTCGTAGATGGTTATGCTCGTAGTTACGGGTCGGGTACATTTACGTTTCCTGTTGGTGATAATGGCGTGTATCGTCCAGTGGCTGTAAGTACAGCAAGCAATGGCACGTTTACCGCTGCCTATTACGGGGTCAGTGGTTCAAGTGCAATAACCAGCAATGTAGCAGGAGGCAATCACCCAGTATTACCAGCCAGTGGTCCTTTTAATACAGCCACTAAGGCATCAACTATTAACATCGTGGATAACGTAGAGTATTGGGATATTAATGGTTCAGTTGCGGCCAAAATAACCCTTACTTGGAATGCTAATAGTAACGTAAACACGATGACTAATGGGAATTTAACTGCACTTACCATTGTGGGATGGAACGGTACGCAATGGGTGGAAGTACCCAGTACATTTGATGCAAACCAATTGTTGCAAACCACAAGTGCTACTGTTTTTACGGGTAGTACGAGTACGCCTACAACGGGTAGTATCACGACTAATGCAGCTATTGTACCAAACAGTTTTACGGTTTATACTTTAGCAAGTAAATCGAGTATTGATTTAACCATTAACAAGTCGGCACCAACGTCGGTGTCCGCTAATACCAATTTTGCCTATACGCTGACTATTACTAATAACGGAACTGTTTCAACCACCGGAAACATTACAGTTCAAGATAATTTACCAGCAGGAATTGCCTTTTTGACCGGTACTGGATCAGGATGGTCATGTACTGCGAATCAACAATTAGTCACTTGTGTTGGTTCAACACCAATTATTGCCGGGGGTAACGCTGTAGTTACGTTGAACGTAACGGCAACAACTGCTGGAACATACAAAAATACTGCCACGGTAATAGGCGGTGGCGACCCCAGTGCAACCGCCAAGAGCTCAAATGAAGTAACCACTATTGTGGGAAGTTCGGTGGGTTTACTATCGGTAAAAGCATTCCTCCAAGGATCTTTCAATCCGACCCTCGGCTCAATGTCTGATGCACTAAGAACGCAATCACTGATTCCTTCGACTCAGCCTTATGGTGGTTTAACTGATTTTGCCTACACAGGAACTGAAAGTGTTGCAGCATCTGTATTGACTGTTTCGGGTAATAATGCCATTGTAGATTGGGTATTGTTAGAACTTCGTAGTTCATCAAATCCATCCACAATTATTGCCCGCAGAGCCGCCTTGATTCAGCGAGACGGAGACATTGTGGATACGGATGGAACTTCACCAGTGGCATTTGCTGGTTTAACGCCAGGTAATTATCGTGTGGCAGTTCGTCACCGCAATCACTTGGGAGTTATGACTGCAAACACAGTGGCAATCAGTAGTACGGTTTCTTCGGTAAACTTTACCAATAATACAATCACCAACTTCAATGTATCAAGTCCTTATGCCCAATACACTTTCACTAATGGCCCAAGCACAGGAATAAGAACAATGTGGGCAGGAAATGCCTCTGGCGATGCTATGGTTATTTTCCAAGGACCCGACAGTGATGTTGATTATGTGTTTAGTAATGTCTTTTTAGCCCCGGGTAATACGTTGGGAGATGCAAACTTTATCCGTACCAATTATCTAAGAACTGACTTCAATATGGATGGTAATACCATCTATCAAGGTCCTGATAGTGATACAGATTTAGTATTCTTCAATGTTTTGTTTTATTACATATTGGGGAATCCATCACAGTTTCCTAATGCTATTATTACGCAGCAAATTCCATAGACAGACCATAGGGACATTTCTTACCACACTGAGCAAGAAGTGTTCCTATAGTTAAATTTTTAAACAAAGTAAATCTCATGAGAAATACATTTTTAGCTTTTATCATTTTCTGTTTCGGGGGCATTTCAACGCATGCACAAGTAAAATTCAAACTTACTCGCCAGGAAGATCGTAAAACATATATTGTTAGTATGATTTCAGAAGAAACATACGAAGGAAATCAAAATATCACAGGCACTGCCCAGGTGACACTAAGAATTGAAGGCACAGCTGATTTTCTTATTAGAGAAATTACATCTCTTCAGCCAGAAATCAAATGGATTAATAATGCCAACCTTATAAAACCAGTTTTATCACCAGAATACAGCTACATTTCATTTGGAATGCAAACTATGGCACATAGTCAATATACATACAAAAAAAATGAGGAAGTGCCATTGTTTTCATTCAAAAATACGGGGGATGTTAAAGCGAAGATTGGTTTGCTCAATAACGAGCAAGACGTGATGGCATTATCAAGTAATAAGACTAAATATAATATTAAGAACTACATAAGTATTTTGGGACATGGTCCTGGAAATGCCTACTTGAGTAATGTAGAACCAACGCCATTATCTCCAGAGAATGAGGTGAAGAAATACCTACAAATTCAAAATTTTTACCCCAATCCTACCGCTGATAAAGTTGTCATTAGTTGGGATAATCAACTTGAAGACGCTGAATCAATCAAAACATTAAGTATTCATATTTATGATATTGCGGGTTCGGAGAGAATTCGCAGGGCTGCTGTTACCAATTATGGAAAGCAATCTCAAGAGATAGAGTTGTCAGATTTAATATCAGGCACTTATTTTATTAAGATGCAAAAAGATGATAAGTACAGTACAATCACCCATAAATTAATGGTGATTAAGTAGTCCGTTGCCTTAGTACATTTAACAATTTAACAGTATTCACAATGAAGAAATTACAAATTATTTTTGGACTATTGTGTTCAATATTCCTGATGAGTCAGGGGAGTTATGGCCAAGTAACTTACCGCATTCAAAAACTAACAAATGGCTCATATAAAGCCTCAATGAAATCAGGAACTGCATATACAGGGGCAAATGCGCAGATATCCACGTCTTTCCAATTTACTGTCTTGGCACCAACGGGTTCAGGAGCGGTTCAGAATTTAACAAGTCTTATCCTTTCGGGGACGAGTGGTGTTACAACGGCACCATCTTTTTCATTCACTCGTACCAATGCACCAGGCACCAACCCTACAAAAGATTACATCTTTTTTGCCTTAAGTAACACTCCTCGATTTGACATTGCTGCCAATGTTGAAATTGATTTATTCACTTTTAATGTAGCAGGTTCGTGTTTGGGTAATTTAGATTTATTTGTAAACGGAACGACACCAATACCAGCGGGATTAAATCCTGGGAATAATATCTCGATTGTAGGAGCTGGTCCAGGTAATCAATATACTGCTAACTATGGCGGAGCTGCACCATGTGCGGTTGGAAATCCAGATGTAACCATCTCTTTGGCAGGACCTTCATCAGCAGTTGTTGGGACTAATTTTAACTACGTTTATACAGTAAGGAATGGTGGAGCTGTGAGTACAACGGGAGCTGCTATTACATTAACGACAACAATCCCCACAGGTCTCAATTTTGTGAGTGGAACGGGAACTGGCTGGTCTTGTAGTGCAAGCGAGCAAAATGTTACTTGTACGAGTTCAAATGTTATAGCTGCCTCATCAACTAATAGTGTAACTATTGCAGTAACACCAACAGTTAATGGCAGTTTTAGTGCACAAGGTAGTATTATTGGCGGTGGAGATACCTCAGCGGCTACTTCTAATACAGTAAGTACTACTACAGGATGTAACATTAATGCGGGTACTCTAACTCGTTTGTAATTACTTAAAAATATAAATTCAGAGATATGAATCATCAATATACGTTAGTACGAGGGAATAGTATTTTCTCACGTATTACTAAGTCAGTTATTTTACTTTTGGTAATGGGTTTGTTTTTTCTCCCTACCAAATCTCTACAAGCACAAACAAGTACTTGTAATTTTAAAGCCGGTAATGTTACCTTGGTGCTTTCTGGGCAATCAACGGGTGCTGGTATAACCAGCCAATTGGTACTAACGAATAGTTCAGGGATTATTCAGTATGTTTCGGCGGCAAATAATACAACGTTGAGTAACGTAGCCGCTGGCAATTATTTAGCCTATGGTGTTACTTATGACGCTTCAACAAACCCTAATTTAACGGTTGGAGGAAATGTCAATTCAGTTGGGTTTTGTTATAAAACAACCTCAATTCCTTTGAATGTGTGTGATTGTAATAACGCAACTGGAACGCTATCTGCCTCTGTGAGTGGACAAACCGCCATAGCGGGTCAGGTTAATAAATATGTATTAACGGACGGTAAAGGTCTAATTTTAGCGATTGATAATGTACCAACATTTACAGGATATGGAAATGGTGTATATAACATCTATGGCGTGAGTTATGATGGTAATGGTACTATCAACGGATTGGCAGCAGGTAATAATATTAGCAGTGTAAGTGGTTCATGTGTGAGTGTTACGCCAGGTACGGGTTATATTGTATGTTTACCAGAATTAGTAGTAGTAAAAACAGGTCCAGCCACGGGAACAGTGGGTTCAAATTATAACTATACATTAGGTGTAAGTAACAATGGTGTAGCGCCGACTTCTGGAGAAGTGACTGTAACCGACGAACTTCCATCTGGTCTAACATTTGTTTCTGGTTCTGGCTCTGGCTGGTCTTGTACAGCTAATGGTCAAACAGTAATTTGTAAGACGAGTTCATCTATTTCACCAGCAAATACGGCACCAATAATCAACTTGACCGTTACACCAACGCAAACAGGTAGTTTTGATAATACAGCGTCTGTTTCAGGCGGTGGCGATAATACGCCATTTACATCTAATAAAGTAACAACAGATATAAGCAATCCTGCTACTCCTAATTTAGCAATTGAAAAATTGGGACCTACTACGGGTACAGTTGGCGTAAATTTTGATTATACTTTAATCGTTAAGAATATAGGAACAGCTGCCACGAATGGTGCTTTGGTTACTGTTACCGATATTATTCCAACGGGTTTAACGTTTGTGTCTGCCACTGGAACAGGTTGGAATTGCGTTGCATCGGCATCGACACAAACGGTAAGTTGTACTACTAATAATATGATACCTGTTAGCGGAAGTAGTAACATCATTTTAACGGTAAATCCATCATCAACGGGGGCAGTTACTAATACTGCCAATGTTATAGGGGGCGGAGATAATACCACGTCGCCGTCGAACCCAGTTGGAACCGTAATTAATGCAGCACCAACGCCAAATTTAACTTTGATAAAGACGGGACCAGCTACAGCAACCGTTGGAGTTAATTTCGACTATTTATTGGTTGTTAATAACTCAGGAACAGCCGCTACAAGTGGAAAGGTGACTGTAACCGATGAACTTCCAGCGGGACTGACTTTTGTGAGTGGAACTGGAGCAGGTTGGAATTGTAGGGCAACGGGACAAACGGTAATTTGTGAAACCAATAATTCAATATTAGTAAATGTAAATAGTGTAATTACATTGACGGTAAATCCAACGAGTACAGGAAATGTAATTAATAAAGCCTCAGTAGTAGGAGGTGGAGATTCTACACCATTTATCTCAAATGACGTTCCTACGACCATAAATCCAGCACCAACACCAAACTTGGAAATTTCAAAATCTGGTCCAGCTACAGGAATAGTTGGAACAAATTATAGATACACTTTAACGGTGAGCAATACTGGAACTTCGGCAACTACAGGAAAAGTTACAGTAACCGATGCACTTCCAAGCGGATTAACTTTTGTGAGTGGATTAGGAACTGGTTGGGCTTGTGTAGGAGCAAGTCAAACGGTTACCTGTGAGAGTACTACTGCTATAATTGTCAATGGAACATCAGCAATTGATTTAATCGTAACACCTACCCGAACAGGTACATACGTAAACGTAGCTTCTGTGTTTGGTGGTGGAGATAATACTACTTCAAATTCAGGTGATGTTACCACGCAAATTAATCCAGCACCAGCACCAGTTTTGGCTATTGCAAAAGCAGGCCCAGCTACTGCAACAGTGGGCGTAAATTATAACTATACATTGACAGTATCTAACACAGGAACAAGCAATACAAATGGTCAAATCTCGGTGACGGACGTTTTACCAACAGGTTTGAATTTCGTGTCTGGTAGTGGAAATGGATGGTCATGTGCAGCGTCTAATCAAACTGTAACTTGTGTAAGTAATACCAGTATCGCAGTTGGAACAAATTCTGCTATTACGTTGATTGTAAACCCTGTATTAGCAGGAAGTTACAATAATACGGCTTCCGTAAATGGTGGTGGTACTACTGGTTCAGGAAATTCAAATACTGTGAATACCAATGTAGGTTGCCCAACAAATATCAACCCAGGTGTTTTAAAATACTAAACATTATTCGTGATTACAATCTTAAAGTAGGGTTGTAATCACGAATACAATAAATTATGGAAGCCATTGTAAAAAAGTCAAACCAAGTTTCTGTACAGAGAACTCTTAATCTTCTATTTTGGTTTGTAACTGCTTGGGTATATTTGACTTTTACAAATAATGCCTTCGGACAAACTAATTTAGCATGTAATTATAAATCTGGAACTTTTGATATGACACTTGAGGGTCATACAACTGGAGTTGGTTTTAGTAGTCGTTTAGTGCTAACGGACGTTAACGGAATTATTCAGTATGTTACACCAGTTAATAGCACAACCTTTCAAAATGTCTTAGCGGGAAATTATTTAGCCTATGGTATTACTTATCAGAATGCTACTTATATTCCTGACTTAGAAGTTGGTAGAAATATAAGTTTAGTATCCACTTGTTATAAAACAGTGGTAGTTCCAACAAAGGTATGTAATTGTAGTAATGATACGGGTAATTTAGTTTCTTTACCCATTGATATTCCAGCAGGAAAGACCGTTAGTTATGTGCTAACTGATGGAAAAGGGAATATTCTACTCATCAAAACACAATCAACTTTTGAAGGAAACCCTAATGGTGTTTATAATATAATTCCAGTTACTTATCAAGAAGGGTCTTTTCCTTTAAACTTTGAGATGGGTAAGGATATCAGTACAGTTACAGGAACCAATCTTGTTATGGGAGCGTCCACAGGTTTTGTGGTTTGCTTACCTCAAAATCCCCTTCTTTCAGTTACTAAAAGTGCTCCAAGCACAGCAATTGTAGGGAGTGCCTTTAATTATACAATAACTACAAAAAATATTGGAAACACCGTTACGCAGGGAATTGTGACCGTAACTGATACATTAGCACAAGGGCTGAGCTTTCAAAAAACAGAATCAAATTCAGGATGGAGTTGTCAAGCAAGCAATGTTGTTGTTGGTAACGTTGTTCGAGCACTTGTGAGTTGCCAAACGTCAAATGTGATAGCAATTAATGAAAGTCAGGAAGTAGTTTTCAGTGTAATCGCTCAAAGAACAGGTGTTTTTATTAATCAAGCATTTGTGGAAGGAGGGGGTAGTATTGGCTTAGCTTCTTCAAATAAAGTTCAGACTGTAATAAAAGACGGTGTTGAGTGTAGAGAGGTTTGTGTGCCACTTACCATCAAAAAAAGTAGAAAAGCATTATAAGGAACTGAAATTAAATAACTTATCCATCTCTACTCGTCCTTTATGAATGATTTTTCGTTAAAAAACCCTCATTTAGCGATGCTAAATTGCGGTTTTAGACCTCAAATC
>JAYVIV010000158.1:0-21251 GCA_043769985.1 Arcicella sp. | reverse complement strand
ATTATACCCGAAGACAGAAGAGGAGAAGCACAGGGAATGTTAGGTATTTTCACGGCAACAGGAATGTCAATCGGACCCACCATTGGTAGTTATTTGGCTACATTTACAACCATAAATGTGATGTTTTATACTTCTTCTGCTTTCGCTCTGGGTTCAATTTTGATTTTATTGAACATGAAAGAAACGCTGCCAAAATCTCAGAAACAGCCTTTTTCGTTGAAACTATTTAAGATTGGTTGGATAGATATTTTTGAACCACGGGTTATTCCTGCGTTTGTGGTCATGCTTTTATTATGTTTTTCATCTGGTGTAATTCTAACACTCGTGGCTGACCAAACCAAAATTTTAGGCATGACAAATAAAGGATTATTTTTTACCATTTCCACCATTGCATCATTAGTTGTTCGTTTTCTTTTTTCGAAGAGTTCTGATAAATATGGTAGGATTCCTGTACTAATAATCTCCGCAATTTTGATGGTTGTTTCGATGATTGTGTTTGCCGTAGTAGATTCAGTATGGCTTTTTGTGTTGGCGTCCATACTTTTTGGATTTTCATGGGGATTCAACACGCCCACTTTAATGGCTTGGACGGTTGATTTATCACATGAAAATTATCGTGGAAGAGCGTTGGCAACAACTTATATTGCTCTCGAAGCTGGAATAGGTATTGGAGCCATTTTTGCGGGCTATTTATACAAAGGAAAAGTAGAAAATATGGCTATTCCGTATTATTTATCCGCTTTTTTGGCTTTTGTTGCCTTGGTTTATTTGTGGAAAGTCCAAGCGAGTCGCAAAGTAGCTTAGCGTTAGACGTAGTATTTCAAGCAAAAACTTGATTTGAGAACTTCCCGAAAGTTATTTCTACTTTCGGGAAGTTTGAATGAAGTTGAAAACCTTTGCGAAACCTACAAACCCTTAAAATCTGGCGTTTTCTTTCCTAAAAAAGCAGCAACTCCTTCCTTAAAATCTTCGGTTCTCCCCGCAATATCTTGATTTACAGCTTCTAATTCTAACATCTGTTCCAACGTTGAATTATGCGATTGATTCAACACTTTTTTAATTAAGCCAATGGCTTGGGTGGCAGATTTTGCATATATGTTTGCCGTGTAACTTACGACTATATCTAATTCACTTTGAGGTACAACTTTACTTACTAATCCTAATGCTAAACATTCTTTTGCCTCCACAATTCTGCCCGTTGAAGCCAAATCAAAAGCTTTTTGTGAGCCAATTAATCTTGGTAAAAAAAAGGATGAACCCGCATCAATAATTAAGCCAATACTGACAAAAATTTGTGACATTCGGGCGGTTTCTGAGGCAATAATTACATCACAAGCCAAAGCCAAAGAGCATCCCGCTCCCGCAGCAATTCCATTTAATTTGCAAATCACAGGTTTTGATAAGTTCCTGATTGACAGTATCATAGGATTATATCCGCTTCGTAATGAATCACCCAAACTCGTTGTATTATTTATACCATTCTTCAAATCCGCTCCTGAGCAAAAGGCTTTATCGCCCGTACCCGTTAGCACAACCACTCTTACAGAATTATTCTCACCAGCATCATTAAAAGCCTTTGTGATTTCTTGAATTAATTCAGGATTAAGGGCATTATAAACCTCTGGACGATTGAGCGTTATCGTACAAATTCCTTCGTTAATTTCGTAAATGATATGATTAAACATGATTTTTATGTTGATGTTTTCAAAAGAAAGTTCCGCTAAAAAGCACTACTGAAAGACTGATAATTAATCCTAAAAATGAACCTGCAATCACTTGTGCTGGGGTGTGTGCATTCAAGTGCAAACGAGCCGCAATTAAAAATCCACTGATAAGAATGACTGCTATAATGGGGTAAAAGAGTTCATAGCTACTAAATTTTATAACAATACCAATTAAAGCACCTAACGTCCCACTTATTCCAACAGCATGAGCGGAAATTTTCCAGTATATACTTATAACCGCAACGGCTCCGATGGAAAAAGCTATGCCCGTCATGATGACGGCAACTTCGGGTAGTTGCTTCAGTTTTAACGTAAAGAAAGTAGCTACGAAAGTATAAATTAAGACCGTTATCAAATAGGGAAGTCGTCTGTCTTCCAAAGTTTCCATTTTCAAATCCTGAACAAATCCAAAGCGATGAAGGCAGTAAATGGTAAAAACAGGAAATACAAAAGTTTGAAGGAATATTAATACCAAAAGCCCCATTTTAAGGCTCATTAAGCCAACACGAGCAGAATCATTGAACAATTCAAGGTTTTGGATTGACTCTGGAGCAAGGTAAAACAATATTCCAAAAATGATTGTTGGCATCAACAATGGATGCAGTAAAGCGGAAAGTATTTGAGCAAAACGAGTAGTCAATTTTGGTTATTAGTTATCTGTTATTAGTTATTGACAAATCAACGTTCTGAGATTAATTTTAGTTTATATGAACTATAAATTCACCATCATTGATTTTCGAATGACAATTTACTCATAAAAAAAATTACCAATGCTTATTTTTGAAAATAAACATTGGCAATTACTACTAATGACAGACTATTAATCCCTAATCTCAGAGTTGTTTTCTTAGTCGGGCAACTGGAATATTCAATTGTTCACGATATTTTGCCACTGTTCTTCTGGCAATGTTATAACCCTTTTCGTTGAGATATTTTTCTAATTTATCATCTGATAATGGGCTTTTCTTAGGCTCGTTATCAATTAACTCTTTAAGAATATTTTTCACTTCACGACTTGAAACATCCTCACCCGAATCCGTGGCAATTCCTTCTGAGAAAAAGTATTTCAAAGGATATAAACCAAATTCTGTCTGAACTGATTTACTACTCGCAACCCTTGAAACCGTTGAAATATCCATATCAATCTGAGTGGCAATATCCTTCAAGATCATGGGTTTGAGTTTTGTTTCATCGCCCGTCAAGAAAAATTCTTTTTGATAATCAAGAATTGAATTCATCGTTCTCAATAAAGTATTTTGTCGTTGTTTGATGGCATCAATAAACCATTTTGCTGAATCTAATTTTTGTTTAATGAACGTTACTGTTTCTTTTATGATGCGATTATTCTTATCAGATTTGTCGTAGGTATCTAACATTTCGTGAAAAGAATGACTTACACGTAACTCTGGAGCATTTTTTGAATTTAATGACAGTTCCAATTTTCCATTATTATTAAAGAGTAGATAATCAGGCATTAAATATTGAATCACTACGCCGTCCTCTTCTGCCGAACCAGGTTTTGGATTCAATTTTGTAATTACCATCACTGCTTGCTTCATTCCTTCATCATCAACACCCAATCGTTTTTGAATTTTTTCGTAATGTTTTTTGGCAAATTCATCAAAACTATCAGAAATGATTTTGATAGCATTCTGGACACCTGCACCTTCCGAGTTTTTCCTATCTAATTGTATTAAAAGACATTCTTGCAAATCTCGGGCGGCGATTCCGATTGGGTCAAATGTTTGAATTTGTTTCAAAACTGCTTCAACTTCTTCAGTGGTCGTATAAATACTTTGTGTAAATGCCAAATCATTAACGACCGCCTGTAAAGGGCGACGCATATATCCATCTGTCTCTATTGAGCCAATCAATTGTTTTCCAATAATTTCTTGTTGTTCTTCTAATCTTAGAAAGCCTAATTGTGAAATTAAATGGTCAGTCAAACTTGAAATCATGGCAATTGGCATTTCCTTGTCTTCATCATCACTGTTACCATCGCCTTGCATTTTATAACCATTATGATCATCGTGTAAATACGATTCAATATCAATATCACGGTCATTAAAATCCCCGAATTCTTCGTCTGCATAATCGTCAAATTCCTCATCATAATCATCACGTTCTTTCACATCGTTTTCCATTTCCATACCTTCTTCAAGAGCGGGGTTGATTTCAAGTTCTTCTTCGATTCGAGCGGATAATTCAAACGTAGGTATCTGCAACAGTTTGATGAATTGAATTTGTTGTGGCGATAATCTTTGTTGTTGTGATTGATTGAGAGAAAGTTTTTGCATAACGTATAATAGTAAAGTAACTTTGTAAATTAATGTTGGTATTATTTTTGTGCGTTGCGCAACTAAATACTGAGTATGCAAATATCTTGCCAAATTTATAAATAAAAAATTTATAAAATCAATGCAATTCGTACTTTTATTAAAAAAAATTATTAAATATTTGAAAATCAGTTATTTATACATTTTATATAATTTTTAAATTAGAAAAAATTTTAAGAAAAAGCGTTAAAATTGGAAAAATATCTTCTAAATAAAATTGAGTAATTATGGAAGTATTTAAAGTTAATTAAACGAAAATGGGTGTAATTTATCCATTATATGTTTCTTAATTGAAGAAGAAAAAACGTATTTATTTAAAATTTCTTAATTTGTTTTTTGATAATTCATAGCTAATAATTGTTGGAATATAGAACGATACATCAGCGGCAAATTTGGCAATAACAACTCCTAAAGTTCTGTTCCCTATCAATAATGGAAAATAATATAACAAGGCAGGTCGAATTAAAAAGGTGTCGAATATTTCTGCAATTCCGAATTCTATAAATAAAGCTCGAACATTTTGGTAGAATGTTTCAAGAGAATATACCTTTCCTTTGCCACGTAAAGCATTATTCGCCAACTGAACATCCTGAATTAAAATCGTTCCAAAATAGCCAATATTACCAGCCCAAGTTGCCATTAGTGCAGTAGTAAAGTTATTTTTTGTAAGTTCAAAAGTAATCCAATAGAATAAAACCGTCGCAGTTAAAGAAATGATTTCTGCCAAACCATACCTTTTAATCCATTCTCGTAATTTTTCTTTCATGCGTTTTGTTGTGATGATACGATATGAAACTTAGCATAAGTAATAAAATAGAACTTCTGTCTATTTAAATATAATCGAAGCTTTACTTTTAACTCATCAAAGACCCTAAAATAGATGATTTATACTAATTTCATAATTTTGAAAAAAGTTATGGTTCAAATTAAGTAATCTAAAAGAAATTTCTTTCCAATACTCAATATTATATGCTTTTATTAGAAACGATACAAGTCAAAAACGGACAATTTCAAAATATCGGATATCATAATCATCGTTTCCATAAATCAAGGAAAGATTTATTAAACATAGATGAGTTTCAAGCATTAGAAAATCTAATAAAAGTCCCTTCTGATTGTGTCGATGGCATTTTTCGTTGTCGAGTGATTTATGAAAAACAAATTGAGGAAGTAACTTTTACGCCCTACATTTATAAAGATATCAGAACCTTGAAATTAGTTGATATTGGCAATTGGGATTATTCAAATAAATACGCAGACCGAAGTTTTATGACTAATTTACTGAATGAAAATAAAGATTATGACGAAATAATCATGGTTAAAAATGGGTTTATTACAGATTGCACCGTTGCCAATTTGGCATTTTTTGATGGCTCAAATTGGTTCACACCTTCAACACCGCTATTAAAAGGAACAAAAAGGCAGCAATTGCTTGATAGACAGGAGATTATGGAACGAGAAATTAGGGTTGAAGACTTGGATATGTATCAGGGAATTTGTTTAATTAATGCCTTTCGGGGTTTGAGTAAAACAGGTTTCCAACCTGTTTCCGCAATTATTCATTAATGAAGAAACAGGTTCTACTTATTTTTGATTATTTTTGGTAAAACAAGCAAAACAACAAAATGGAAGACTTCCGAATAGAAAGTTTAGAAATAAATAAAATAGGAGCTTTTGAGCATTTAAAAATGGACTTTCCTAAAAAGACTGACCCTGATAAAGCTGAAATTCATATCTTGACGGGGGAGAATGGGACTGGGAAGACGACTATTTTGGAAATGCTGGCAAGTTGTGCTGATGATAGTAATGATATTCGATTATACAAAAAATTTAGAATCAATAATTTAGAATCAGTAGGTTATTCTGTTCAAGTAAAAAATCATGGTAAAAAAGAATTGTATGAAAAACATATAAGCGGAATAACTCCTCATTTTAAAAGATTCCAAACGTTTGAAGAACCAGAATTTACTTATGCTGTCTCAAAAGCATTTTTTGCTTATTCTGGAAATCGTTTTGCAAAAGAAGAATTAATAAATGAAAGTAGTCTTCAATTAGAAAATCCTTTCAAAAATGCTATTGATTTTACTAAGTCAATTGACCATAAACAACTATCTATTTGGATTTTATCAAATAAAACACACGCTCTCATTGCCAATGAAAATGGTGATTATGAATCCAAAAACACTTACGAAAAAAATATACAAAAAATTGAAAATATTATAGGCGAAATAATTGGTCAAGAAATAAAATTCGTGTTGCAGACTCGACCAATTATTCACGTTGGAGTGAAATTAGATGGTGTTCAACTTAGTATTGATGTTCTGCCTGACGGAATAAAATCTATTATTAGTTGGTTAGGTGATTTAGTAAGGCGATTAGAAACAATGAGTTGGATAGGAGAACCTAATGAAGTTAATAATATTTTCGAAAGAAACTTCATCCTCTTCCTCGACGAAATCGAAGTTCATCTTCATCCCGCTTGGCAACGTAAAATATTACCAGTCGTTCAAAAACTTTTCAAAAATGCTCAGATTTTTATTTCTACGCATTCGCCATTTGTGGTCGGTTCAGTTGATGGGGCTTGGATTCACAAATTGAAAAAAGATGGGGCGTTTGCGGTGTTGGATGGAAAACCTACACCTTCGGAGGATGCAGAAAGTTATGAAACTATTTTGGAAGAGGTTTTTGGAATAAAAGAACGCTTTGGGGACGAAATTGAGCTAAAACTTAGAGAATTTAGAGAAATTACCAAAAAAATTCTCAAAGGTAAAGACCTTAGAATGGAAGAATGGGATAACCTTGTTTCTTTCTTTGAAAATCAGGGTCGTCCAGATGAAATAATGGCACTTATTACCCCACAAGTAAGACAAATTTATCGTATTAAAAATCAAGTTATTGCCTAACCAAATGTATAAAATAGACGCTGCGAAACGTAATGATTTAAAACCTCAGATACTTTCTAATGATGGAAATAAGTGGACTGAGGATTTTTTGGAGAAACGAAGAATAAACCCAAAATACAAGCATAGTTGGATTAAAGACAGTATAAATCATCATAATGAATTTGTTTCTGCATTAGAAAAATTGACTGAATTTCATTGTTCTTATTGTGATAAATACCCTCTTGATGGAAGAGCTAAAATTGATTGCCAAATTGATCATTTTCAACCAATAAGTGAATCCATGTTTTATCATTTGGTTTATGAATGGAATAACCTTTATTTGTCTTGCGGAGGTTGTAATAAATCAAAGTTAGCACAATATAGTGACTTAATTTTACGACCCGATGCAGAGGATTATGTTCCTTCTGAATATTTCTTTTTTGATACAAGTACAGGTGAAATATTAGTCAATGAAGTAAATGGAACAATAAAATCTGATAGAGCAAAAAAGACTATTGAAGTATTCAAATTGAATCATCCGAGTATAATTAAATTCCGATTACGAGCAATAAAGAATTATTCGAGAGACAAAAAGACTGCCGAAACTCAACTAAATATTCACGATTACGATTACAGAAATTTTATAGAACAACTCCTATAATTCCCAATAAATGCCAACCGAAAACCCAACACCATCCTTCCTCCTTCGTCAAAAATTTCCTTTTGAACCGACCAATGGGCAAGTAGAATTATTCAAGAAAATGGATAATTTCATGACTAATCAAGATGACTTTGGCCCGCTTTGTTTTTTGCTGAAAGGCTATGCTGGAACAGGGAAAACTACCGTGATTAGTTCCATTATAAAAGTTTTGCCAAAATTTGGATTAAAATCAGTGTTGCTTGCTCCCACGGGTCGGGCGGCGAAGGTGATGAGTAATTATTCCAATAAAAAAGCCTTGACGATTCATAAGAAAATCTATCGTCAAGTGGCTAATCAATTTACAGGTAATCTTGAATTTCAACGTCAGAATAATTACGCAACCGATACGGTTTTTATCATTGATGAAGCCTCCATGATTTCGGATGATGCGGAGTATGGTTCGGCGGGTTTACTGACGGATTTAATGGAATATATCTTTACCAATCCTGAAACTGACTACAATGGAAATAAGGTAATTTTTGTGGGAGATACCGCTCAATTACCTCCTGTGGGTAAATTAAACTCGCCCGCACTCGAAAGAAAATACATGGAAGGGCAATTTCATATTGGTGTATTGGAACAAATTTTAACCGACGTTATGCGTCAAGATGCGGATTCAGGCATACTTTTCAATGCCACAAAATTGCGTGATTTGTTGAAAGATGAGAAGCCAAAAATTAGTTTTACGACTAAAGGTTTTCGTGATTTTTTTAAAATGACTGGCGAAAAATTGGAAGACGGTTTAAATTACGCTTATCGAAAATTTGACCGTGAGAATACCATTATTCTGACACGTTCCAACAAAACGGCGGTTCAATATAATCGGTACATTCGTCAAAGGATTTTTGGACAGGAGGATGAATTGGCTTCGAGTGATTTATTGATGATTGTTCGCAATAATTATCATTGGTTGGGTGAAGATTCTCCCGCTGGATTTTTGGCAAATGGAGACTTTGTGGAAGTCATGAAAATTAGAAGAATTGAGGAAATGCACGGGTTTAGATTTGCCACATTGACCTTACGATTATTGGATTATGAAGACCACCCCCACATCGAAGCAAAAGTGATGATGGATACGCTTTATACTAATACACCTGCCATGTCAAAAGAGGAGAATAAAGCCTTATACGAGTCAGTAACGTCAGATTATGCCCATATTGTCAATAAAAAAGAAAGGAACGAAGAAATCAGAAAAGACCCTTATTTGAATGCCTTACAGGTAAAATTTGCGTATGCCCTCACCTGTCATAAATCACAAGGTGGACAGTGGCCTGCGGTGTTTATTGAGCAAGGGTATTTGACGGATGAATTAATTAATGAGGACTTTATTCGATGGTTATACACGGCTGTTACAAGAGCAACGCACGAGGTGTTTTTACTAAATTTTCATAATGAGTTTTTTGATTAGCCATATAAAAATTTTCGGAACTATGTACTTATTAATGCAAACCCGTTTTACCCCTATCCCAAACCGAGCGTCGGTCGCCCTCGTTAGGAAAGTCCTTCCCCTCAAGGGGAAGGATTTAGGATGGGGTATTATGACTTGCATTAATAAGTATATACTTCCGAAAATTAAAGTTACACATCAACCTCTTACTAATAAGATTCGGTAATTGAACGAAATCGTGGTAATTTTGGAAAAAAGAATTGTAATGAAACTTACAACAACTCAACAATTCAATAACTCAACAATTGTAATATAGAATGCAAATCAAACAAATTTTAGCGGATGCTGCCGTTGGTAGCGAAATAACAGTGAAAGGTTGGGTCAGAACCAAGCGGGTTCAACCCAATGTGATTTTTATTAATATCAACGATGGTTCGATAATTCATAATATTCAAGCCGTTGCCGAACCTGGTGTTATTGATGAGGAAACATTGAAATTAATCACTACGGGTTCGTGTATTGCGGTTTCTGGGGTTCTGAATGAGTCGAAAGGATCTGGACAACGGGTTGAATTACAGGTTTCAAGCGTTCAAGTATATGGAACCGCCGACCCTGATAAATATCCTTTGCAACCCAAAAAACATAGTTTAGAGTTCTTGCGTGAAATTGCTCATCTTCGCCCTCGGACGAATACTTTTTCGGCAATTCTTAGAATTCGTCATGCTCTGGCGTTTGCGATTCATAAATATTTTAATGATAATGGCTTCTTCTATTTGCATACTCCTATTATAACTGGGTCGGACGCAGAAGGGGCTGGTGAGATGTTCAGAGTATCAACCCTCGACCCAAAGAATCCACCTCTGAACGAAGATGGAACGATAAATTATAAAGAAGATTTCTTCGGTAAAGAGACTAATTTGACCGTTTCAGGACAATTGGAAGGAGAATTGGGAGCAATGGCTTTATCAAAAATCTATACTTTTGGACCGACTTTTCGTGCGGAGAATTCAAATACAGCTCGCCATTTGGCGGAGTTTTGGATGATTGAACCAGAGGTTGCATTTTACGAATTGGAGGACAATATGGCTTTAGCGGAGGATTTTACGAAATACGTAATTCGTTATGCCATCGAAAATTGTGCGGATGATTTAGCTTTCTTGGAAAACCGTTTGAAGGAGGAAGAAAAAACGAAAAAAGCCGAAGAGCGTTCGGAGTTAGATTTGATTCAGAAATTGAATTTTGTTGTTGATAATGAATATGTTAGGTTGACTTATACTGAAGCCATCAAGATTTTATTGTCGTCAAAACGCCATAAAGAGGGCAAATTCCAATATCCCGTTGAATGGGGGATTGATTTGCAATCTGAACATGAGCGTTATTTAGTGGAAAAACACTTCAAAAAACCCGTTATTCTTACTAATTATCCGAAAGATATTAAAGCTTTTTACATGAAATTGGATGAAGACGGAACGACTGTGAGAGCAATGGACGTACTTTTCCCTGGCATTGGAGAAATTATTGGTGGTTCGCAACGTGAAGATAATTATGAGAAATTATTAGAACGTTCAAAAGCCGTTGGAATTCATGAAGAAACCATTTGGTGGTATTTAGAAACTCGTCAATTTGGCACAGCTCCACATTCAGGTTTTGGAATAGGTTTTGAGCGTTTGGTGATGTTTGTGACGGGTATGACCAATATTCGTGACGTAATCCCTTTCCCAAGAACGCCAAAATCAGCTGATTTTTAATTTTTTTGCCACTAAGGCACAAAGGCTCCAAGATTTTGAAAATTTATTTTGGAAACAAAATCTTAGAGTCTTTGAGCCTTGGTGGCAAACTTAAACATATTATGAAAAAACTACTATTTCTTCTTGTATTTTCAGGTTTTACTGGAACAACTTTTGCTCAATCTGAAGACGAAAATGCTGTCAAAGCCGTGGTCGTTCAACTTTTTGATGGTATGCAAAAACATGATTCTACGATGCTTCGAGCCTGTTTTCATCCTTCCGCTCGTATGCAATCTATTAGTGCGAATCGTAAATCTGGAGTAATGGAAATTAATACTGAAAACACAATTGATGGCTTTGTGAAATCCATTGGAAGTATCCCTAAAACGACCCAGATTGAAGAAAGAGTTTTGAGTTATGAAATCAGAGTTGATGGACAGATGGCAACGGCTTGGACTCCTTATGAATTTTATGTAAATAGTAAAAAAGGTCATTGTGGTGTTGATGCTTTTCAATTCTATAAAACCAATAAAGGTTGGAAAATTTTGACGATTGCAGATACTCGAAGGAAATGTGAATGAAATATTATCCTTTACTTCTCCTTTCCATTTCCACAACCTCTACATCATAAATTCGTTTACCGTCTATTTTCAACCTCACCGCCGTCTGAACATTATGAAAACCATGCGTACCAGCCGCTCCTGGATTTATATAAAGCATTCTATTTCTATATAAATCACGTTTTACTTGCAAAATATGTGAATGTCCACACACGAAAATGTCTGGTTTTTGAATAGCAAAACATTCTAAAGCATCTGGTTTATATTTTGCAGGAGTTCCAGCAATGTGCGTCATTCCTACAATAAGGTCTTCGCACTGGAAATGATGAATTTTTGGGTATATTAGTCTAACCGTCATGTCATCAATGTTACCATAAACGCCTTCAATGGGCTTTACTGCTTCCAAAGTATCTGATAATGAGACATTTCCCCAATCGCCACCATGCCAAATTTGGTCGCACCAGTCAACGTGTTCCATTAGGCGTTCATCAAGGAAACTGTGAGTGTCGGAAATTATTAGAATCTTTTGCATTTTAAGGTGGATTAAACGTATAGCCTATCCGTTTTTTTAAAACAAATTTAGCCTCAATTCGTTTAAATATCAAAATCAATATATCCATTTAATTCCTTATAATTATGCTTGTAAAACCATTTGAAACAGCTCTTTACAGCAAATTACGCTTGTTTTTTGAACAGAATGGCTTTATGCTGATGGCTGATAAAAAACAGTTTCGTAAAGTTACACCAAGAGGTTTTCAAAACGTGATTTTCACAGCAACTTCTTATGATGATGAAATTTGGTTGGAAGTAAATTTTGGCATTCGCAATCATCAAATTGAACAAATCGCACAACAATTTTTGGGAAATACCAGAGATTTTTGGGATGAATCAAACACAATAGTCGTTTCTATTGGTAAGTACAACGATGCTAAATATTTTCGATATAAAATAATGACCGAACCAGATATTGAGGATGTTTGCGAAATTGTCAAAGAGTTTTTGCTCACAGAAGGATTCCCGTTTTTAAAAGCCTCCGACAATCTGCTTGCTTTGAACGAAATTTTCAATAAACAACCTCACAAGCCTTGCAAATTCGTATATAATCAAGTTCACAGAAGTTTTAAGGGAATTATTAATGCAAAATTGGTGCATCATGAAACCTTTTTGGATTTAACAAATAAACATCGAGAATACTTCATTCGTATCGGAGCAACCCCAGAAGAGTTATTGACTTTTGAACGATTATTAAGTTTTCTTTTGTACTATTCACCAAATTGAGTGGTAGGGCTGGCAGTTTAAATTAGGTGAAGGTATGAAATAGTTTCGTGTGTGATGAAGAACTGAATTCGAGTAAATTTTTTTTTCACTGCTTATTAATTAACTGCCTACTGGAATAATATTCATAAATTGCGGTTGAAAATGCCCCTCAGAAATCTCATATTAATTCTTTTGTTATGCTGCGTATGTTGGATCAACACATTCGCCCAACTTCGCTTTGAACGCATCGGGAATCAGCAAGGTTTATCTCAAAGCACAGTTCTCAAAGTTTTTCAGGATAAAAAAGGTTTTATTTGGTTCGCTACTCGTGATGGATTAAATAAATATGACGGTTATAACTTTACAGTATATCGACATATTTTCAATGATCCAAATTCAATTAGTAGTAGTAGTATAACTTGTATTTCGGAAGATAAAAACGAAAATCTTTGGGTAGGAACGGCGGATGGTGGAATTAATAAAATGGACAGGGAAACAGGGAAATTTATTAGATTCAAGCAAACTGAATCTAAAAACGATATTTCTAAACTTAATATTTCTTCCATAATTGTCACGAAAGATAATAAAATATTTGCCGCTACCTACGGAGCAGGGCTTCTGCAAATTGATGGGAATTCTGGGACTATTAGGTGGAAGGTCGTAGAAACAAATCCAATTTCCACCAACAGTATCTCCAAAGTTTACCAAGATAAAAACGGTAATTTATTATTGGGAGGACCTTATGGGGTTTTTACGCAAATTTCATTGAATGGTCAGCCCAAATCTTTTAAAATTGAGAATAATTTAACGCCTAAAAGGAATCAAATAACCTGCTTCTTAGAGGATTCTCAAGGAAATATTTTGGTTGGTACACGTGGCAATGGATTGTATAAAATTGATTTAATTACTCGCAAACTAACTCAAGTTCTTTACAATATTAACCAAATAGACCGAGATAATCTCATCATGTCATTGGCGTATGACCAAAAAGGAACGCTTTGGGTTGGAACCGACAGCGGGGTAATTCTTATTAAAAATAATGATTTCAAAAAGCCGATTCACTTGCAATCAAATCCAGATTCGGAGACTGGTCTGAGTTCGCACGCTATTCAAGGTTTAATGGTAGATAGAGACGATAATGTTTGGATTGGTACGTGGGAGGCGGGCTTGAACGTGCATTTTCGAAACAGAAATAAATTTTCACTTTATCGACACAAAACCAATACTGAACAAAGTTTATTGAGAGATAAAATTACTTCCATTGCCTGTGAAGATAACAATAAGGTTTGGGTTGGGAGTAATAGTGGATTAACCCTTTTGGACAGAAAAACCAATTTTTACAAACATTTTATCATAAATCCCTCTACTTCAACCGTTTTAAATAATAACGACATCAATTTCCTTCATGTCGATAATGAGGGTGATTTAATTATTTTGACTTGGGGAACTGGCATGAGAATTTTGAAGAAAGGAACGACTAATTTTAAAAATTATCATTTCAGTAATGGTCAATCCAATTCTTACTTTACAAGTGTAGAATCCTCAAAAATACCTCATAAATTGTGGATTGGAACCCAAGAATCAGGACTTTTATCCTTCGATAAAGTAACGGGTATTTTTACGCCAATTCCTGAATTAAATAAGAAAGGCGTTCTCGCAGATATTCATGTGAACTCTCTTTTAGAAGATAGCAATGGTATGCTATGGATTGGTTCATATAATAATGGAACGTTTAAATATAATCCTAAAACTCATGACATTCTTCATTTTGAACAATCCGAAAAGCAAGGAAGTATTAAAGGAAATCACATTTTCCAAGTGTATGAAGACTCTCAAAAAAGGATTTGGATTGCCACAAATGGGGGAGGCTTATGCTTATACCAACCTAAAACTAATACTTTCAAAACTTGGACAACCTTCGATGGTCTGCCAAATAATACAATCAAGGGCATCTTAGAAGATAAACATCAAAATTTGTGGTTAGCTACAAACGAGGGACTTTCTGAGTTTTTAATTAGGAGTAACTCTTTTAAAAACTATACTCAAGCAGACGGTTTACAAGGCTCTGAGTTTCTGATAAATGCTTACGCACAAAACAAAGAAGGTGAAATGTTTTTTGGTGGAACGGGCGGTATGAACGTTTTTCATCCTGATAGTTTGAAAGAGAATAATAAAGTACCTTCTGTTTATATTACTGGCCTTCGTCTTTTCAATAAACCTGTCAATATTGGACAAAAAGGATCTCCTTTGCAAAAAAATATTTTAGCAACGCAGGAATTAACTTTCGAGTCGAATCAGAATGTAATTTCTTTAGAATTTACAGCACTCGACTTTGAATCTCTAAAAAATAATCATTATGCCTACTTAATGGAGGGCTTTGATACAGATTGGCAATATGTTGGTACGCAGAGAATTGCCAGTTATACAAACCTAAATGCCGGAGAATATACTTTCAGAGTGAAAGCAAGTAATAATGATGGTGTTTGGAATCCGCAACAAGCAACGATGAAAATAATTATATTGCCTCCTTGGTATAAGTCTTGGTGGGCATTTTGGATTTATGGTGGCTTAATCTTGGGCAGTATTTACATGTTCAGAAAAGTGGTTCAAGTTCGTGAAAGGTTTAAATTGGACATTAAAATTCAAGAAAAAGAAAATGCCCAAATTCAAGAATTAGACCGCCTGAAAACTAATTTTTTTACGAATATTTCACACGAATTTAGAACTCCATTGACATTAATAATTAGCCCATTAGAAAAATATTTATCCGAAAATACTGATTCTCCCAACCCTCATCGAAAAAGAGCTGAATCAATTTATAGAAATGCCAAGCAACTCCAAAAACTCATTAATCAATTATTAGATTTATCAAAATTGGAAGCTGGAAGGCTTTTTCCCGAAATCACACAGAGTGACTTAATTGAGTTCATAGAAAAAATCACGAACTCTTTCCAAGATTTAGTAGATCAAAAGAATATTTCTCTGCAATTTATTACCACTGAAAAACAGTTAATGGCGTACTTTGACGGCGATATTGTTGAAAAAATACTGACTAATTTACTTTCAAACGCCTTTAAGTTTTCCAAAGAAGGTGGTGAGATTAATGTTTCTGTTACTATTAAACCGTCTGATAATCAGCAAGTTATAATAAAAGTTTCAGATAATGGAATTGGAATATCTCACGAAAATTTACCTAATATTTTCAATCGTTTTTACCAAGTTCATGATAAAAATCAACCCCAAATTGTTGGCACTGGTGTTGGCTTGTCGCTATGTAAAGAATTAGCAGAATTGCATCGTGGAGAAATTTTAGTTAGTAGTAAAATGGGAGAAGGCACAACGTTTTCGGTTTATTTACCGATTTCTAAAAATGCTTTTGATAGTCAATGGATTCAGGAAGGAGAGACAAAGTATGAATCACCAAATAATCAAGTTAAAAAAGAAATTCAACTCAATGAAAGTCAAGATATTAGTGTTGTTAACAAAGACAAACCTGTAATTTTAATCGCAGAAGATAGTGAAGATTTGAGATCATATATTAAAGAAATTTTTATTCAAGATTTTCAAATTTTGGAGGCAGATAACGGAAAAAATGCGTTGAAATTAGCGTTGGAAAACTTACCAGACTTGATTATTTCAGATTGGATGATGCCGTTAATGACAGGGGTGGAATTATGTGAAAATATCAAAACTAATGAAACTACCAGTCATATTCCTGTCATAATTTTGACCTCAAAAAGTAGTAATGAAAGTAAATTAATGGGTTTGGATACCGGTGCAGATGATTATATAACCAAACCTTTTAATGCCAATTTATTAGAAGTTAGGGTAAAAAATATTTTAGAAAATCGAAAGAGACTTCGTGGATTATTCATTAATTCTCCCAAGATAAAAGCCCGTGAAATAACCCTCAACTCATCCGATGAGCATTTTTTAGAACGAGTAATTAAAATTGTTGAAGATAACATGAGTAACATAAATCTTGACATTGCGTTTTTGGAGAAGGAGTTAAAAATGAGTAATATGCAGATGTATCGTAAACTAAAGAGTTTAACGAATCTCTCAGGCAATGAATTTATTAAAAATGTTCGTTTGAAAAAAGCGGTACAATTACTTGAAAGTGAAAATTATAATGTCTCTGAAATTGCCTATAAAGTTGGTTTCAGCGATCCTTCTTACTTCAGTAGAATCTTTAAAAAACAATACGGAAAATCTCCATCTGATTATGTTGAGAAAAGTTTTGAAGTGTAAATCAGTTGGCAGTGATGAAGTTTCAATTTAGTTACATATTTCTGTTTATTTGATGCTGTCAACTCCATAAATCCCAATAATTTTGAAAAAAACAATCCTTGCCATCGTACTAAGTTTTAAAATTTTGTTGCCAGTCCTCGGTCAAAATCATGACCACGATTCAACCTTTCGTCAATCTCGTATCACAAATTATGTTATTCCTGCTATTTTGATTGGCGGTGGCATTGCGATAAACAATCAAGATTTTAAGGATAAGCAGATTTCGTGGCACAATGAAAATTATAAAGATTTTAATAATAAAGCTGATGATTTTCTACAATTGGCACCTCATGCTGCCGTTTTCGGTTTGGACTGGATTGGTGTTAAAAGTAAACACGGATTTAAAGATAAAGTAGGTTTAATGCTAACGGGCGGAATAATTATGCTCGGAACCGTTCAGGCTTTGAAATATGGAACTAAAGAAATGCGTCCAGATGGTTCATCGGCAAATTCCTTTCCATCTGGTCACACGGCAAACGCATTTTTTGGAGCAACAATTCTGGCAAAAGAATATTCAGATAAAAGCATTTTGATTCCGATTGGAGGCTATGCGGTGGCTACACTAACGGGTGCTTTAAGAATGGCTAACAACCGTCACTGGGCTTCAGATGTTCTTGTTGGGGCAGGAATAGGCATTATTTCAGGTGAAGTTGCCTACATCGTTTATCCGTGGTTGAAAGAGAAATTGGGAGGAAAAGGGAAAAATAAAAGTGTAGTTTTTGTGCCTACGTATGATGGAATTACGATGGGAGGGAATTTGGTGGTTGGTTTTTAGGGGTTAATTGTGAATATTTTTGTCTGAATTTGGATTCATTGGATTAAAGGATTTTTCGGATTATTGTTTGATGAAAATTCCAAAATCCCTTAATCTGACGAATCCAAATTCAGACAAATTAGTTATCAATTATGAAAACCTACTGATGAAAACTCTTCCCAATAAACTCTAAGGCAGGAATAATTCCTGAACGCCAATAATCCCACGTATGCCCTCCTTCACGCATACGAAACTCATGAGGAACTTTCTTTTCGGTTAAAGCAAGATGAAGTAAACAATTTCCTTTTGTCAAGAAATCATCGTCACCACAATCAATCCAGTATCTTACCTTTTTTAAATCTTCTAACGATTTTGTTTCTACCATTTTCAAGGCTGAATTCTCGTACCAAGCCTTAGAAAGGCGGTCTTTACCTTTTAATTCTCTACCAAAAAGTTGTCCATAAGCCCTATCCCAATTTTCGGTTGTTGCAGTTTCTATGGCATTATCATCCCAAATTGCGGCACTCAAAGGAGCAACGGCAGAAAACATATCTGGATATTTCAACGCCATATTTAATGACCCAAAACCTCCCATAGAAAGCCCCGCAATGCCTCTGTATTGCTTTTTAGCCTTAATTTTAGTGTATGTTTTTTCAATCGTGGGTATAAATTCTTTCATAAAAAAATCTTCGTATTTTTCTTTTCCATCGTAAGAATTCATGTAGAAACTCACAAAACCGTCGGGCATCACAATAATCATGGGCGGAATTGTGCCGTCGGCAATAGCTTTGTCAGCAAGGCGATTAATTTCCCCAAATTGCAACCAGCCCGTATCATCATCTCCGTAGCCATGCAAAAGATAAACGACGGGATAAGTACGTTCTGAGGTTTCATAACCTGCGGGAAGGTAAACGGTATATCGAACATCTTTATTCAAAATGGCACTTTTTACAAGTTTGCCCTCCGAAACTTTCCCCATCGTTTGAGCAAAAAGGTTGGATGACATTATGACTAATAATATAAAGAGAAATGTTTTTTTCATGATTTTGCTTTTAGTGTTTGAACAGTAAATAACGTAACTATTTTTGTAAATAAAAAAAGACCTGTCTGTATAATCAAACAAGTCTTTTATAATTTTTAGAAAATTCAACAATTCAAAATTCAACAATCAATCTAAACTCCCCACTCTGCAGGATTTTTTCTCCATTCATGCAGGGTAATTAATTGACTTTCAGATACATACTTTTGCTTGACGGCCTCTCCAATCAACGTGTCATAATCGCTTAATGAATAAAATTTCAAATCTTTTTCAGCAAAGTTTTGTCTTGAAATATCAAATCCATAAGTAAAGATTGATACCATTCCTAATACATTTGCCCCAGCCTCACGCAGGGCATCAACCGCCTTCAAAGAACTACCTCCCGTCGAAACTAAGTCTTCAACCAACACTACTCTTTGTCCTGGCTTAATATGTCCTTCAATTTGATTACCCATCCCATGCTTTTTGGGTTCTGGACGAACATAACAAAACGGTAATTCTAACCAATCTGCTACTAATGCTCCTTGAGCAATCCCCGCAGTTGCCACACCCGCAATAATGTCAACATCAGGCCAATAGGCTTGTACCGCTGAGGCAAGTCCATTTTTGATGGCTGAACGAACTTTTGGGTAAGAAAGCGTAATGCGATTATCACAATATATGGGTGAATTCCAACCTGATGCCCATTTAAAAGGACGGTCAGGATTAAGTCTAACGGCTTTGACTTCCAATAACATTGAAGCCACATTTTCAGCGAGTGTTCGTTGTTCCATTCGGTGGTTTAATTAAATCTTATGCAAAAATAGAAAGTCTCTGTAAAGTTTCGCTACAAAACGTTTAATTTTGTTGTGTTATCGTTCTGGGTTCTGAGTTTTGGATTTATGATTTTGAGGAAAATGAATTGTTAATAAGTTCAAAATCAATAGTTTAAACTTTGTTTTTCAATAAAATAAAAAATCACAACGCAGAACAAAAAACACACAACCAATAACCATAATCATGATTATTTTCATCAACGAATTTATTATCAAAATAATTGGACATAAAAAGGCTCAAACGCTATCTACAACCGAATTTGACCATTTGATTGATGCCCAGTTTGAAACCATTTTACCCATAAATTTAGAAGGTCATGTGATGATTATTAATGTGCTGACACCAACCATTAACCGTCTCTTTACTATAATAAAATCACTTCAACTACCTCATTTACAGTCAATTACGCTTATTGCTGATAATAAAGAAGAAATGGAGGATTTAATAAAATCGCAATATTCAGTGGTGAAAGCAGCGGGTGGAATTGTTCAAAATGAGTTTGGACAAATTTTAATGATGTATCGTTTGAAAACATGGGATTTACCGAAAGGAAAATTAGATAAAGGTGAGTCTTCAAAAGTAGCCGCCATCAGAGAAGTTGAAGAAGAATGTGGCGTGAAGGCAAAATTAGGCGAGAAAGTGTGTACTACTTTTCATACTTATACCTACAAAAACGAAGCGATATTGAAACAAACAAAGTGGTATTCAATGAACTTGATTGACGACTCCAAAATGAAACCACAAGTCGAAGAAAATATTGAAAAGTTGGAATGGATGGGTCGAGAAAAAGTTAAATCAGCTTTAATAAACTCCTATTCTTCAATACGTTACGTGTTGAAAAAGTATTATCAGCGATAGGGATTAGTAATTGGTTATCAGTTAATAGTTATTCGGTTTAAGTATCTGTACATAATTACTCATGGCATGACTAATCTCACAAACTATTGATAATGAACAAATTACTATCAGTCATGCCATGAGTTTCGCTCAAACTAATTGTGTGCAGATACTTATATTATTTTTTATATCCTTCTTAAATTTGCGTTACAAATATCACAAAAACAAGCCAAAATTTATCTACATTTCAACAAATACTATGAAAAAACTAATACTTTTTATATATTTTTCGTTATACTTATTTCAGATACAAGCCGCTGATTTTCAAGACTCAACACAGTTTTCACAATCCAAGTTTATCAGATTTTTCACCTCTCCCAAATATATTATTTCTCCGTTTGCGTTTTATTTACCTGAAACCAATTTAGTAATTGGGGCGGGGATAAAACACTTTTACCACTTCGGTAACGATTCTACAACTCGTACTTCTAACATTGCTGCATCCCTTCAATATTCGCTTAATGGACAATATTTATTGAGAAGCCAATATCAAGTTTTCACGAAGGATGAGAAATATTATATCAATGGATTTTTAGGGTACAGTCGTTTCCCAATTACTTTTTATGGCATTGGTAATCAGATAGATATGAGTAAAAATGAGCCAGTAATATTTGATTACTTTCGTTTTGAAAACTCAACCTATCGAAAAATCGGAAAGAATAGTTTTGCGGGTTTAGGATGGCGGTATTTCAATATGTTTAATGTAAAAACCCAAGAAAATGGCAAAATGGAAACCGAGAATATTCAAGGGAACAAAGGTTCAAAAGTTTCTGGGTTGAATATTTCTTACCTTTTTGATAATCGTGATAATATTCTAACACCTTCAAAAGGGTATTTTGGACAAATAACCTATTCCATTCACGGCAAAATTACTGGCAGTTC
>JAYVIV010000157.1:0-32576 GCA_043769985.1 Arcicella sp. | reverse complement strand
ATTGAATATCCAGTAATTTTGTAGGCAATGAGCGGAATGATTCCAAAATATTATAAACGAAGTAGAGCAAAAGATTCTCTTGTAGGGAATCTTTTCTCTTTTCTAAACAATTTTATGAATACCAAACAGACACCCGAAGAAAAACGTCGTCTTGAAAAAGTGATAAATAAATCTTACGATGTAATTGAAAAATCTGATTATATTAGTCGAGATTTAAGTTGGTTAAAATTTGATGAACGAGTTCTCGACCAAGTGCGTGATAGTCGTAGAAACATTTTTGACAAGCTCAAATTCTTAGCCATTACTGCTTCTAATTTAGATGAGTTCTTTTCAATCAGAGTTGGGTCACTCTATAATTATATCGACTTCGGGAAAGAACGCACTGATTATTCGGGATTAAGAGAGATTCCTTTTAAAAAAACCTTAATGGCTGCAACACAGACATTTTTTGATGAATCTTTGAGGCTTTACCAAGAAGAACTGGTGCCAAATTTTTCTGAAAATGGTTTTAGAATTGTCAACGTTCAAGATTTGAATGAGGATGAAACTGAACAAATTGTGGATTATTTTAGTCGCACAATTTATCCAATGCTTACGCCAATGGTTTTTGACCATACGCACTCTTTTCCGAGTTTATTAGCCAAGACTTTAATCTTTGGTGTGGTGACAAGGAGTGAAAATGAACGGAGTGAGCATGGCAAAACTGAAAATCGTAAAATTAGTTTTGTCCAAATTCCGCAGAACCTAAAACGCTTCCATATTTTTGAGAGAGAAGATGAAACGCTGTTTGTTCCGATTGAAGAAATTATCCGTCATGAAATCTGGAAACTTTATAAAAATGTTGAAATTGAGGCGGTCTCTTTGTTTAGACTTACGAGAAATGGAGACTTTGATGTGGTGGAGCATGAAGATTCGGAAACGGATTTTATTGATGAAATCAGAAAAAAAATCAAAGACCGTCGTTTGGGAAGGGTTACCAGAGTAGAAATTGAATCGGGTTGTTCGGAATGGATGTTGGAAATGATGCTGAAAAGGTGGAAAATTGATAAAAATGGCATCTTCCATAGTGATAGTTTGTTGGATTTTACAGCTTTTTGGCAAATCATCAAGCATCCTGAATTCAAATCAAAACAGGCGGTTCAGAAATCATCTGTGCCAGCTCTGGGTTTAAATAGCCAAACTCCAGATAATATTTTTGAGGCAATGAACGCTGGAGATATTCTTCTGCATCATCCTTACAACAATTTTGAACCTGTTTTACAGCTTTTGGAACAAGCCGCAGAAGACCCTCAAGTATTGGCAATTAAGATTACTTTATACAGAATATCTAAAAATTCTCGAATCGCTGATGCCTTACTCCATGCGGCTGAAAATGGTAAACACGTTTCAGTTTTGTTTGAAGTGAAAGCTCGTTTTGATGAAGAAAATAACATTCGTGAAGCACAGCGTTTGTCAAAAGCTGGATGTTTTGTAATTTACGGAATTCCAGGTTTGAAAACGCACACAAAACTTCTGCAAGTAATTAGAAATGAGGGAGATAAAGTAAAAAGCTATGCACATTTATCGTCTGGAAATTATAATGAGGATACCGCAAAACTTTACACAGATATTGGACTTTTGACAACGGATGAGATTTTGACCAGAGATATTTCTGAGTTTTTTAACGTCATTACTGGACATTCACAGCCTCATTCATACGAGCGTTTAATTACCGCTCCACGAGATATGCGAAATCGTTTGGTTGAAATGATTCGGAATGAAGCCGATAATGCACGTGAAGGCTTGCCAAGTGGTATTTGTTTGAAAATCAATTCATTGCAAGATAAAATTACGATTGACGAACTTTATAAAGCCTCACAAGCGGGCGTTCCTGTGAAGTTGATTGTGAGAGGAATTTGCTGTTTACGACCACAACGAAAAGGACTTTCGGATAATATTACGGTACGTTCGATTGTGGGAGATTTCTTAGAACACACCCGCATTTATTATTTCCATAATAACGATAATCCAAAAGTTTATGGAGGTTCGGCGGATATTATGGTTCGCAGTTTTGACCGCCGGATTGAATCACTTTTTGAGATTCATGCCGAAAAGGTGAAACAGCAAACTATTCATATTTTGGACTGGAATTTGAAGGATAATGTGAACGCCTACGAAATGCAGGAAGATGGTTCGTATAAGCATTGCGTTTCGCCAACTGAATGTGGTATGGAACCTTTTGATGTTCAGAAAAAATTCTTTAAAGTATCTATGAAAGAAGTGATGGAAGCGAAATTGTTTGAACAAGTTGAGGAGGTTTTGGAAGTTGAGGAAGCTCATGTTTAGACTTGAAAAAGATAGACCACGGATTAGACAGGATTTAACGGATTTACACGGATTTTTCTTTAAGTTTATCTGTGTAAATCCGTCAAATCCTGTCTAATCCGTGGTCTAATTTATTATATTTACGAAGTAAATTTATAGCGTTTTATTTTTGAACTATGAAGAATCTGTTTTTTTTTATTTTTTTGCTTATGACAACGTCATCATTTTCTCAAAAATTTGATATTGAAGGACACCGAGGATGCCGAGGCTTAATGCCCGAAAATACTATCCCAGCTTTCAAAAAAGCCCTTGATTTGGGCGTAACTACCTTGGAGTTAGATGTTTGTGTATCTAAAGATGGGCAAGTTGTTGTATCGCATGAGCCGTATATGAATGCCCTTTTTTGCTCAAAACCTGACGGAACACCCGTGACGAAGGCGGATGAAAAAATACTGAATTTATTCACGATGCCTTATTCAGAAATCAAGAAATATGATGCTGGAATTCGGGGGAATATTCTCTTTCCAGAACAGCAAAAAGTGGCAACTTTCAAGCCCCTCTTGCGGAATATGCTGAAGGCTTGCGAGAAGTACATTAAGATGAATCATTTACCTAAAGTTCAGTATAATATTGAGATAAAATCAGAAGAAGAGGAGTATGGAATTTCTCAACCTAAGACAGTGAAAGAATTTTCTGATTTAGTGTATCAAGAAATTATTAGGCAAATTTCTCCAGAACGGGTAATTCTGCAAAGTTTTGATTTCAACATACTGAAATTTTGGCACCTACAGTTCAAAGAAGGTAAATATAAAAAGATGAGATTGTCGGCTTTGGTGGAGAATGAAATGGTTGATAATACATTGGAAAAATTAGGTTTTAATCCAGATATTTTTAGTCCCTATTATAAAAACTTGATAAAAAGAAGAGTAGATATGTGCCACGATAGAGGTATAAAAGTGGTGCCATGGACAGTGAATGAGGTCGTGAATATGAAGGAAATAAAAGCTTTGGGTGTGGATGGATTGATTACGGATTATCCGAATCGGTTTTTTGAGATGCAATAATATGGAAGAAATACCTAAACATACCATTATTTATAGCCGCCCCACGGATCATCTTTTGTTGTTATTGGGTGGTTTGGGGTCTTCTTTATACATGATATTTTTCTTGGTTCAGACTGAATATCTGTTGGGATTCTTATTTATGGTTATTTCTATCTTCCTGATTTACAGATACATACAAACTTCACAACCACAACCTAAATTAATTTTGAGTCAGGAGGGAATTCAGCTAATTGGGCAACCTTTTGTTTCATGGGCGATGGTGCATGGCTTACAATTACGTCCAGATATTAAAGGAAATAACTATTCCGAAACCTTTGTTTTTACGAACAATGGACGGATTCAAGAGATTCCAATTCCAAAATTATCTATTACTTCATGGCAATTGGAAAAACTATTGGAGGTTTATCAGGAACGGTTTAGAGCAACAATAAATGAAAATCAAACGGACGACATTAATACATGAAAAAGCGGAGTAAAACACCGCTTTTTAGATTCAACTATTTTCAATCACTAATCACTCGTTCAATAACTTACGTAGGCATTTTTCAAACTTCCATCATCGTATAAATCAATAAGGGCTTAACTTGCTTCTGTGTGTTGATATTTTCCAAACCTCCTTCCCAAAATGGCTCCGTTGCAACAATAGGAAACACCATTATTATTAACTCTATCGGTTAAATGTATATGACCCGAAACCGCCAATTTTACGTTTTTGTATTGATTAAAAACTCTAAAATTTTTTTGCATAGGCGTGCATCCAATTGCCTGGCACTTCCCATTTATTGTCTTCTTTCTTCATATTATCCCCATCAAAAAACACGCAAGCGTCTATATTAATTTTTTTTTTTTTGAATCATTTTATTAAATAAGTACAATTACTCACCATTATTTGTTCAACCTTAAAGTTTTGAATTGATATTATTTATACATTAAAAATGTAGCTCAAAACTTAAATTTTTGATAAAATTGAGATAACTCCTTAGTAATATTCAAGTGTTTCCTTTGTGTAAATTTTAAATTAAACCTTAAAAAGTACAAAAATGAAAAAATTGATTTTGCCATTTTGCTTAGTTGCTACTATGATGTCGTGTAGTGATGATGCCAAGAAAGAAGTTATTGAAGAATCGAAAGTAGTTTTGAAAAATTATTCAGTTAACGAATCTTTAATGAAAGCATTGCCAGGTTTTGAAACCTTGGAAATTACCACTTTGATTTCTTCGGACGATAAACTTGCTGAAACGCCAAATTTTATTTTCGGTGCTCAACCAGACGGTGCTTCGTTAATTAAAAATCCTTCGGGAAGTGGTTATATTTTGATTAATAATCATGAAATAACTCAATCAGTATCAAGAGTTTACCTTGATGAAACGTTAAAACCTATCAAAGGTGAATATATTGTTGATGCTGCTGGAGGAATGACTCGTTTGTGTTCGGCAACACTGGCAACACCAGAGGAACATGGTTTCGGTCCAATCTTTTTAACAGCGGGAGAATCTGGTGAAGAATCAATGGTACACGGAATTGACCCAATGGGTTCAGTAAATGACAAAGCTCGTAAAGACCGCACACTTCCTGCATTAGGAAAATGTTCAATGGAAAATGCAGTACCACTTCCAAAGAATGCCTATCCTGGAAAAACAGTTATCATCATTGGTGAGGATGCAGGAGATGGACAGGTAATAGCCTACATTTCTGACAAAGTTGGTGATTTACAGAACGGAAAATTATACGCTTTGCGTATGGTTTCTCAGAACACTATCGAAACTAACATTGCCAAAGGAAATGAATACAGTGTTGAGTTTGTGGAATTAACAGATGCTAAAAACTCTACTGGTAAGGCAATTGCTGCAAAAACTAAGGAGGTAAAAGCCATCTCATTTGCTCGTGTTGAAGATGTTGATTACGGTAAAGGAAGCGATGCCGCTGGTCGTGAAGTATATTTTGTGGCAACGGGTGTGAGTCAGGCAGACAAAGTATCCCCAGTTCCAAATTACACCATGTGGGGTCGTTTATACCAATTATCAATGGACGCAACTAATCCTTTAAAAGGAAAATTAAAAGTTTTGATGGACGGTGGAGAAAATCCTGGAAATTCATTGGTAAATCCTGACAACGTTTGCGTGACAAAAAACTTTGTGTACGTTCAAGAAGATGGTGATTCATTTTACAAGGAAACAAAACACGATGGACGTATTTGGCAGTACAATATTGCCACGAAAGCTAATACGCCAATGTTGGAAATGAATCATCAACGTACTAACCCTACGTTTAATGCTAAATACAACACTGTAAATAGTTCATTATTAAGCTCTTGGGAATATGGTGCGATGTTAGATATTTCTGACATCATCGGAAAACCAAATACTTTTATGGTAAACATTCACCCTCATACATGGCAAGATGCCAAGTTCGTAAATCCTGATGGAAGCGGATTGAGCACTAATAGAGAAGGTGGACAGACTTTGATTGTGAGAGGAATCTCTAAGTAAAAAGTGCATTTTCATGGAAGTCGTCCTTTTAAAGGACGACTTCCGTTTTTACAAAGGTTTCAACTTTTATTAAAAATTAATGTGTCCAATTTGCTCATTATCCTCATGAAAAAGATAATTCTCATCAGTACTTTTCTAATATCAATATTTACAATAAATGGTTGTCAAAATACTAAAAATCAGAAAGTTACGAACTCAAAACTGCTTTTTAAAGGTGATGTTGATTCTCTAAAATCTTACGTTGAGCATACATTGCTTCCACTATCACAAAAATCAAATTCAGAAGATGCTCTAAAACTTAGTTTTCTGAAAACCAGACAACTCTATAAGAAAATTGAACCGCTTACTGAATACTTTTTCCCGACAACTGCTAAATTATTGAACGGTCCACCGCTGGATGAAGTTGAACTAACTGACAATGTCGTTGAACCACCTTCAGGCTTGCAAGTGATTGAGGAATATTTGTATCCTTTTGACTCCTCAAATCGTAAAGAATTGGTGCGAGAAATCCGAAAATTGAATCGAGATTTATTGATAATTCAGAACCAATGGGAAGTTCTTACTGTGAACGATGCTCATATTTTTGATGCTTTGCGGTTAGAAACTTATCGAATTATCTCTTTGGGAATCAGTGGTTTTGATGTTCCCTTGGCTAAAACTTCAATGTCAGAAGCAGCAATTGCTTTATCCGCTATTGAACGCTATTTAGATTTGTATGATAATGATTCTCAGGAATTTACGGAATTAAAAACCCTAAATCAAAAAGCCCAAAAATATCTATCATCCAATCAAAATTTTGATAATTTTAATCGTTTAGATTTTATTGCTGAGTATGTAAATCCCATCAGTAGCAAGATTTTGGCTTTTCAGAAATCAATTAACGTTTTGCCATTCAAAGAGCTTCGACCTTTGAAAACGGATTCAGAAAATCTATTTGCCGAACATACTTTTGATGCCAATTATTACGCCCCAAATGCCGATTCTTATATTTCAACAGACCGAATAGAATTAGGGAAAAAGCTATTTTATGACCCTATTCTTTCCAAAAATAATAGTCGTTCGTGTGCTTCATGCCATCAACCTGATAAAGCCTTTACCGATGGACTTGCTAAACCTGCGATTTTAACGGGCAATGGACTGGTAAAAAGAAATGTACCAACCTTAATGAATGCGAGTTTACAAGCCAAGTTGTTTTATGATTTACGGGTAGATAATCTTGAGAATCAAAGCATGGATGTCATTAACAATAAAGACGAAATGCACGGGTCGTTGAAGAAGGCAGTTCAGAAATTAAAATTAGATAAAAACTATATCAGTCTGTTCCAAAAGGCATTTCCAACAGAAAAAGAAGCTGTGAAAGAAGCCAAAATAATGAATGCTTTGGCGAGTTACGAACGGTCATTAGTATCATTAGATTCACGTTTTGATAAATATATGCGGGGGCAAAAAACGCTTTTAACAGAATCAGAAAAGAAGGGGTATAATCTGTTTTCGGGTAAAGCAAAGTGTGGAATTTGTCATTTTACGCCTCTTTTTAATGGTACTATTCCACCCAATTTCACCAATACAGAATCCGAAATTATCGGCGTGCCAGAAACCCTTGAAAATCATCGGATTGACCCAGATTTAGGACGTTATACTTTCTATAAATTTGATGTTTGGAAATATGCCTTCAAAACACCAACACTCAGAAATATTGCCCTCACGGCTCCGTACATGCACAATGGAGTTTACAAAACCCTTGAAGAAGTGGTTGAATTCTATAATAAAGGTGGCGGAAAAGGATTGGGTTTTATGTTAGAAAATCAAACTTTACCAGAAGACAAACTTGATTTAACAAAGCAAGAGAAACAGGATTTAGTAGCTTTTATGCGTGCATTAACTGATGTAAAATTTGAGAAAAAAATGGATATTGCTAAAATCCAAGGCAAACTTTAGGTTTTGCCTTGGATTTAGATTTGTTAATTAATTGTCTCGAAATATACTGACTTATCAAATAATCTATACTGATTTGTCCGTAATAAAATTCTCCTAAACAATTCTTTCAAATCAATTCCTTGATTTTGAGCGATTGAAGGAAGGAAACTTTTGGCATCCAAATTTGGCATTGTATTAATATCCAAAATGTAGATTTCCCCATCGTGAATACGTACATCAGTACGAGACATACCTCTGATTTTCATGGTTTTATGTAAATTCAAAACCTTGTTCATTATCTCAATCCTAAGATTTTCGTCTAAATCTGGATTCAAAATTTTTTCCGTAATTCCATAATTTTGACCTGCAATATAAACTTCACGATCATCATTTGGGCGAATTTCTAATGGATTCAAAACGAAATAATCTGAACCATCTTCATCTGGAATTACGCCAATCGTAAATTCCCTACCTATCAGATATGGTTGTATAATATAATCTTCCCGCTCCAATAATTCTTGATAAGGAATATCATTCTTGCCAAAAACCAACATATTCAGATGTAAACTTCCCAAGCGAGGTTTCACGATAAAACGTTCAAAGGTCGAGTTTGAAACGTCACTTAATGAGATAATTTGAGGAGTTTTAGCTCCGATTTCATTACAAATTTGAGGTAAATTAGTTTTGTCTTTTGCCAAGATTTGAACGTCATATTGACTTGCGGTATGATTGATTTCATGACTATCCAACCAACGGGCAATGTCAGCTTGCCCTGCCTCACCAAAACCATAACAAACATTAAAAACCACATCAAATTGTTTCAAAAATTCAGCAAATTCGTTGGAAAAACCTACGAAATGGGTTACGTAGGGATAATAATTTTCTGGGGTTGATTTTAAAAAAGTGGCAATTGTAGTACCAAAAATATTTTCTTTCCACGGGGTGAAAGTGGAGTCAGAATATAGATAAATCAATCTCTTAGGGTTCATTACTTTGGGGTTAGTTTTACCCAAAAGTACATGCCAAAAATTGAATTTCTGGTTATGTAAAAGTTAAGAATTTGTTAAATTAATTATTTTACAATTTCATAAACTACTGTTAATCATTACTTTATAGAGAGTTAATACTTTTGCATAAAATTTTAAACAAATCTCAATCATGCAAAAAGCTTCAAAAATCCTAACTGCCTTTCAACGTAATTTTACATGGTTTATGACTTCAATGTTCATTTCATGATGACGAATTAACTTTAAATTAATAACATAACTTTCGCTTAATATTGAGTTAATTTTAAGGTTGTAAATTTGTTATAAAGAACCTTAATCCAAAATTGAATTATGATTGATAATTCGCTTAAAATATTATTAGTTGATGACGATCCAGATATTTTAGAACTTCTTGAATATAACCTTACTCGAGAGGGTTTTTTAACGAAAACCGCTGAAAATGGAAGAATTGCCATTGAAGTAGCGGAGTCATTTATGCCCGATATGATTCTAATGGACGTAATGATGCCCATAATGGACGGTATTGAAGCGGGGAGAATTATTAAGCAAAACAAACTCCTCAAAAATATCTATCTTATCTTTCTCACTGCCCGAACTGAAGAATTTTCGGAAGTTGCAGCCTTTGAAATTGGAGCAAATGACTACATCACCAAGCCTGTGAAACCTCGTGCATTGATAAGCAGAATTAAAGCCGTATTTCATCGAAATTCTTCCATTGAAAGCACAGATTTAGAAAATGTGATTGTTGAAGAATTGGTGATTAATCGCCAGAATTATACAATTTCTGTTAAAGATTTAATCTATCCGCTACCTAAAAAAGAATTTGATTTGCTATTATTCTTTGTCAGTAATCCTAATAAAGTTTATACCCGTGAGGAAATTCTTTTAAGTGTTTGGGGGCGTGGTGTTCATGTAACTGAGAGAACTGTGGACGTTCACATCCGAAAAATCAGAGAAAAAATTGGCGAAGATTATATTCGTACTATTAAAGGCGTTGGGTATTTGTTCTTTAAAAATTAATAACAAAGCCTTAATATTCTGGAAATCATAAGGTTATAGTTAATGTCGTAATTTGTATTATAAAATGCGATAAAATATGAAAACCGTCAAGCAATACAAAACCGTAATCATTTCTGATGTTCACTTAGGTTCAGAAGGCTCAAAAGCTAAGGAAGTTGTCCTGTTTTTGAAATCTGTAACTTGTGAAACTTTGATTATGAATGGTGATATTATTGACGGTTGGCAACTCAAAAAAGGAGGCTCTTGGAAAAAAAAGCACACCGCATTTTTCAGAATTATCCTCAAAATGATTGAAAGTCAACACACAAAAGTGGTTTATCTTCGAGGTAATCATGATGATTTTTTAGATCAAATTATCCCTTTTTCTCTCGGTAAGTCATTTACCATTCAGCGAGATTATATTCTTAAATCTGGCAAAAAGAGTTTTCTAATCACTCACGGTGATATTTTCGATTCCGTGACTTCCAATATGAAGTGGCTTGCCTATTTAGGGGATGTTGGTTATACTATTCTGTTGACTTTCAATAAGTTATATAACCAATATCGTACTTGGCGTGGTTTGGAATATTATTCCTTTTCTCAACGTATAAAGCAAAGAGTGAAAGAAGCAGTTAATTATGTATCTGATTTTGAAGAAAAATTGGTTGAACTCGCCAAAGCAAATCAATGCGAAGGTATTATTTGTGGACACATTCATAAGCCAGATATTCGGCAAATTGACGACATCACCTACATGAATTCAGGAGATTGGGTTGAATCCCTATCTGCTTTAGTGGAAGATTATAAAGGGAACTGGGAGTTACTCTATTTTTTGAATGAGAATAATTTTGAATTAGAAGACGAATACTTAGAGGAGATTGATGATGAGGCATTTGCAAATGCCAAAGGTGTTTTTATGAGTGTTGTGTGAATATGAAATCGAATTTGTTAATCAAGTTATTTTCATCTACCCCACCCAACCCTCCCCTCGAAGGGAGGGCTTTTTGAGTTTGAAAGCCCTCCCTTCGAGGGGAGGGTTGGGTGGGGTGAGTAGGTGTAATTTATCAAAACCATTAAATTTTAAATAAAATGAGCAAATTCTTATTCGTTGTGCAAGGCGAAGGTCGAGGACATCTCACTCAAGCCATTTCTCTTTTTGAAATCTTAACTTCTGCGGGACATCAAGTGGGGTCTGTGTTGGTTGGAATGGACAATATTAGTAACCTACCATCTTTCTTTCAAGAAAAAATTCCTATAAAAATAGAGACTTTTCCTGCCCCAAGTTTGGTTTATGGGCAAACGAAAGCAGTGAAGGTTTGGGATACCATTAGTACGCATATAAAAAAGCTGCCAAGATATCGAAAAAGTGTGCAATTCTTAGCACAAAAAGTGGAAGAATATCAACCCGATGTGATTGTGAATTTCTATGATATGATTTGTGGCTTGTACGCCCAGTTCTATCGTCCAACGATTCCTGTAGTTTGCATTGGGCATCAATATTTATTATTACACCAATCATTTATTTCTCTGCCGAATAAGCATATTGACCGTTTTTTATTGAACCTTAACACCCGTCTTACTTCTTTAAATTCCACTCGGAAATTAGCCCTTTCCTTCGTGCAAATGCCTGATGATAAGGCACACAGCATTGCGGTTACGCCCCCACTTATCCGTGATGAAGTCAAGAGATTAACGCCTTCCTCTAAACCGTTTATTTTGGCTTACATCACACACCATAAATTGAGTGAAGACATTATCAACTGGCATTCCAACCATCGTGATGTTGAAATTCATTGTTTTTGGAACAATAAAGAGTTTGTGGATGAATGGCAATTCAGAGAGAATTTAACTTTTCATCAAGTTAATTCTGAGAAGTTTTTGCGGATGATGCAAGATTGTTCTGGATTGATTTGCACCGCAGGTTTTGAGTCAGTTTGTGAAGCCATGTACTTAGGAAAACCTATTATGATGGTGCCAGTCCCTAATCACATCGAACAAGAGATTAATGCTTGGGATGGTCAACGAGCTGGGGCAGGAATATCCGATACCGAATTTAATTTAAGCAGATTTATTTCATACCTACCTGTTCATCAAAACGTTAGCGAAAAATTTAAGGTTTGGCAAGGACAAACCGATCAGATTTTTTTAAAGAATTTTGAAGAAGTTACTCGTAAGGAAGCAGAAATTTATACTTTCAAAAGAGGAAGAGGGAGCTTGTTGGCTAAATCATTTAGAAGGGCTTTTGGGTTTTGAAAAAGGATAAGCCACTAAGGCACGAAGACACCAATTTTTTATATATCTCTTGGTGTCTTCGTGCCTTCTGACGGTAGCTTGTTGGAGAAAATTGCAACAAAGGCGAAAAAAGGATGAGCCACCAAGGCACGAAGACACCAAGTTTTTATATAACTCTTGGTGTCTTTGTGCCTTCTGATGATAGCTTGTTGGAGAAAACTGCAACAAAGGCGAAAAAAGGATGAGTCACCAAGGCACGAAGACACCAAGTTTTTGTATAACTCTTGGTGTCTTCGTGCCTTCTGACGGTAGCTTGTTGGAGAAAACTCCAACAAAGGCGAAAAAAGGATGAGACACCAAGACACCAAGTTTTTATATAACTCTTGGTGTCTTCGTGCCTTGGGGGCTTAATTATTGTAAAAAATTTAATATTAAAAACCCAAAAAAAGTCTTTACATTTGCACCCCGTAAAATTTAGGTGTAAATGCAAGATAATCAGATAATTACCGCTTCGAGCGAGCCACAAATTCAATCAAATAATTTTTTAAAAAGTGCTTTTGGTAAAGATTTTGTCTGGGGAGTGGCAATGGCTTCTTTCCAAAATGAAGGTGCTTGGAATTTGGATGGCAAAGGCGAATCCATTTGGGATAAATTCTCAAACAGAAAATTCAAAATTAAAGACGGTCAAAACGCTCAAATTGCTTGTGATTTCTACCACCGTTTTGAAGAGGATATACTCATCGCAAAATCGCTCAATTTCAACTCTTTTCGCTTTTCTATTTCATGGTCACGGATTTTTCCCGAGGGTGTTGGGAAGGTAAATTATGCAGGATTGGAATTCTATCATCAGGTGATAGATTGTTGTTTAGAAAACGGTCTTGAACCTTTCGTAACGCTCTATCATTGGGATTTACCGCAGGTGTTGGAAGACCGAGGCGGTTGGACTAATCGTGAGATAATTAATTGGTTTTCAGATTATTGTGAAGTCGTTACTCGTGAATTTTCTGGAAAAGTTAAAAACTGGATGGTGCTCAATGAACCTGCGGGTTTTGTGGGGTTGGGTTATATGACAGGCTATCATGCCCCTGGGCGAATGGGTATGAGCAACTTTTTGCCAGCCATTCACCATACTGCGATGTGTCAAGCTGAGGGGGGAAGAATCATTAGAAAGAACATTCCAGATGCCACAATCGGTACAACTTTTTCATGCTCATTTATTGAGCCATTTTCTCAAAATCTTTCGGATATTCAAGCCGCAAAAAGAACGGATGCTTTGTTAAATCGGATGTTTTTGGAACCCGCTTTGGGATTGGGATACCCAGTTCAAGAATTGCCTTTTTTGAATAAAATGATAAAGAAGTACGTACACGAAGGCGATATGGAAAAATTAGTTTTTGATTTCGACTTTATCGGACTTCAAAACTATTTCAAAGTTGTGGTAAAAAACGCTTGGTGGATGCCCTATTTGGGTGCTTCGGAAGTGAAACCACATAAAAGAAATGTGAAGGAATTAACGGATATGGGTTGGGAAATTTCGCCCGATGGGATTTTTCAAATATTGAATCAATTATCTCAATATCAGGGAATTAAACAAATTATTATTACCGAAAACGGGGCAGCATTTAAGGATAACTTAGAAGAGGGAAATATCAACGATAAAGAAAGAGTGGCCTTTTATGAAAGCTATCTTCAACACGTTTTGAAAGCGAAAGAATCTGGTGTAAAAGTGAACGGTTACATGGCTTGGACTTTAACTGATAATTTTGAGTGGACTGAAGGATATAAACCTAAGTTTGGCTTAGTTCACGTGGATTTCAAAACGCAAAAAAGGACTTTGAAACGGTCAGGGAAGTGGTTTAGGGAGTTTTTGGGGAGTTGAAATTTAAAATTAACGCAGGCTGGGTTTTGAACCCAGCCTGCGTTTTTTATATAAATCGTTGTTGAAATCCTAAAATCTATATCTCAAACCAACCTGCCCCTGCCATCTCGACAAAAGACCGTTGTCCGTATAGAATGTGCTTCTCTGAGCGGTATCGAATGAATAAGTTGGAACACCACCCGCAACGTTCACACCCAAAGGCTGAACCAAACTTGTGATAGAAGCCAATTCACGAACTCCCCAATTTGAATTAATGAAGTTACCAACATTCAACATCGTGAAACTCAATTGAATTGAATGTCCTTTTGCTACTACAAAATCTTGGAAAACCGACAAATCCCACTTAGAATACCAAGGACTTAATGTGGCATATTTTTCAGCATAAGCTCCACGATTGGCACTCAAATACTCATCCTGAGCAATATATGCCTTAAAACCTGCTTTTTGAGCCGCTTGTGCCGCTGCATCTCCTGAGAATTTCATAGCGTCTAACTGTGCATCCGTAGGAATAAACAACAGATCATTTAAACCAGAACCGTCATTGTTAAGGTCTCCTCCGTAAGTATAGCTGTAACGACCACCTTTGTTATAATCAAAGAATAAAGAAACAGTCGTTGCCATTTTACCATCTGAATAAGTGAATTTCTTACTTCCACCACCCACAAATCTGTGTTGATTTCCAAAAACTGAATTCGTCAAAACTGGACGGTTGGTGTGTTGAATATTCGCTGGATTACGGTCGTAAGCATCAGAAGAAATCTCTGCTTGAATTGAAGCCGCATCTTTTGCATCCGTAAAATTATAACCTAAAAACATATTTAAACCATTGTCAAAGGTCTTTTCAGCTTTCAAAGATACGTTTAATGAATAGCCTAAATCTGTGTTTGAAAATACATAAGCATTCGTTGGACCAAATTTATCCGCACGGTCAGAATTTTGATAAATTGGACGATTATCAGCACCTACTAATTTACCCGTTGGCAATTTTAAACCATAATTACGAACAATCATAGCGTTGATGTCTTTTGTATAAATTACATCCCCTGTCAATAATAAGCCATTTTCTAATTTTTTATCCAAACCTAAATTTGTTCTCCAAACTTGTGGGAATTTGAAATTAGGGTCAGTTACACAATAGAAAAAGAAATTAGGATTTGCTACTTGATTTCCTACCCAAACGAAGGGAAAACGACCTGTAAATAAACCTGTACCACCACGAATTTGCATCGTTTTGTCACCTTCAGCATCGAAGTTAAAACCTACTCTTGGAGAAAATAATGGCGTTGCCGCAGGAAGAACCGTATGGTCAAAAGTAGTAGATTTGCCGAATTCATCGTAATAAACTACGGTTGGGTCATAAGCTCCATTTCTCGTTAAGTTCTCTTGAATTTTCTCTTTCGTATCAAAATACATTGGCTTGTCCATTCTTAAACCAACTGTCAAAGTCAATTTTTTATTAACCTGCCATTCGTCTTGTGCGTAAAATGCTAACTGACCAACGTTTGTTTCTGCTAAAGCCCAAGTGTTTTTTTCGTTATTGGTTGCAAATGTTCCTTTTGCCGCATCAATATCTTTCTTCAAATTACCGTTTGACGCTGCTGTTTGGAAAGCTGCTAATGAACCATAATCTCCAAACACCCCTGCATACGCTCCTAAATTGAAGGAATTATCAAATTCAAATTTTTCTAAACTTGCTCCCAACGTGATTGTATGGTCACCTGCGTAGATGTTAAAATTATCAGTAATTTGATAAACATCTTGGTTCAATTTGTTATTGATTGAGAACGGTTCATGTCCCGCTACGATGTAACGAACGCCATCTTTTTGAATACCAATCGTTGGGAAAGGCGTTGAGAATGGGTCACGTGTATCACGGAAAGAAGCGTATCCTAACTGCAATTTATTAGAGAATTTGTTCGAGAAGTTCGATTTTAATTCGGTAATAAATGAGTTCAATTTGTTGTTGATTCTGTATCCTGAATTAAAGAATTGCAATGTCAAGAAATCTGGACCTCTACGACCAATTGCCGATGGATTGGCCGGTTTTTCTTTGGAAGCATCTAAGAAATTGTAAGTTGCCGTTAATTTATGTACTGCGTTAATGTTCCAGTCTAATTTGAAGATACCTTTTGTGTTATTGGTCTTGTGTGTATAATTTTCATACGCCCCAGCATCGTAGCCAAAACCTTTCAACGTATTTGAAACTAAGTCTAAATCAGCAGCTGTTACTCTTGAAATGTTTGAACCCGTTAAGCCCGAACGAGCCGCCAAAAAACTTGAACCTAAGTCTGAACGACGGTCAATTTCAACGTTGGCAAAGAAGAATAATTTGTCTTTAATGATTTTTCCACCTAATGAGAAACCCGCTTGGAACTGGCTCAAATCTGGCACAAAAATATCAGCACCTTTCACTTTTGAACCCGTCAATCCCTGATTACGGAAGAAACCATAAGCCGTTCCGTGTAAATCATTCGTTCCAGATTTTGTTACTGCATTCACCGAGGCACCCGTAAATCCTGCCTGCGTTACGTCAAAAGGAGCAGAAGCTACTTGGTATTGCTCAATGGCATCGGGAGAAATAGGCTCAGCATCTGACTGACCACCTGGGCGAGAAGCATCCAAACCGAAAGGATTGTTAAAAATCGCACCGTCAACTGAGAAGTTGTTGAATTGATTATTACGACCACCGAATGAACCGTTTTCTGAGAAAGTTGGATCTTTTCTGATAAAATCAAAAGCACCACGAGTCACGGTTGGCATAATTGCGAGTTGTTGCGAATTGATACTCGTTGCCGCACCCGTTCTTTGAGAATTTAAAACAGCGTCAGATTTCACCACAACTTCCTCTAACTGAGAATTTTGACCCAATAATTTGAAATCTTGGATGGCTTTAACACCTAATTTCAATTCGCTTACTTCAACTTTTGAAGTTTTGTAGCCCACGAAAGAAGCCGTAATTAAATAAGGACCACCAACTCTTACGTTGGGTAGTGTATAACGTCCATCCGCACGAGTGGAAACCCCGTAGCGTGAACCCGAAGGCACGTGAATTGCTTGCACAGAAGCACCTGGCAAACCTTCGCCTTTTTCGTCAGTAACGATTCCATTGACGGACGACGTTGTTACTTGAGAAAAGGAATTTAGTGAAAGGGCAAATACGAAAAGTAAAGCCATCACAAACCTGAAATTTGTGGAAAATTGTTGCATGAAGAGAAAATTAAAAGTTTAAAAATGGTTGATATTGAAGTACCATCAATGGAAGGAATAATTCCTAAACAGAGCAGACACCTTGCTTGGGGAACAAAGTTAAGATAGTAGTGTTAAATCTTAATATTAAATTATTGTTAAGTTAATTATTTAGTAATATTTAAGATTCTAAGTACACTGTTTAATAAGTTTTCTAAACTCAAATAATTAGAACACGATTGAAGGATTTATTTGATTAACAGGATTGCCAAGTCCAATCTTGTTTAGTCAAATTAATCTTGCAATCGTGTTCTAAAAAATTACACGAAAATTAATTAAACAGTGTACAAAGTGTAGGAAATAGGAATATTTTTATAAAAATCAGAAAAGCCAAGACTACGAGTCTCGGCTTTTGCTTTATTACACCAATATGAAAATCCGTTTGGACCTTCTCCTTGCCGAAACAAAGAGGAAACCCATCAGTACGGTTTAATGGTAATCCACTCGTGTTGTTTTTTGTCGTAAGCCAGATGTTCATCGGGCCATTCGATGTATTGTTTCATGGGAATTTGTTTGTCTAAATTTCCATTTTTGATTAGTTCTTGAAATAAATATTGGCTTCGTTCCTGCACGATTCCTTCTTTCAAATGTGGTGTATTTGCCACTTCTTCAAACTCGGTTGGCATCAAAGAATTTTCTTTTAATTTGAATTTTCCTAAAACGCCTCTCTTGAATAGTGAACCACCCGATACGGGACGAATGATTAAAAAATAATGCCAACCATCTTCTGATTGGTAATAATTTTCGAGATTAAACCTTGTAATGCTTTTGGTGTAAAAATCTCTGAATTGAGGTTCAAATTTTGTTTCATTAGTTGCCTTTGGAGCAGGGATGTAGATATAAGTAATAATGTTTGTTAAAAGGCTATCTGATTGATTATCAGTAAAATAATCGCTTGCTTTTTGTTTTTTTTGATTACAGGAAAAGAGAAGAACAGGAATGACTATTATTAATATTATGTTTTTCATATTGGATTTATTTTAGGTATGGGCTATGAGGTTGTAGTTATAAGGTCATTGAACCTACAACCTCATACCTATGACCTCATAACTCATACCTATTAACTATTACTTACCGTAGACCGCAGTCTGTGGGTTAAACTCTGCCCAACCCGTTGTCCAGTCTGTAGTGTTGAATGCTCCTACAAAAGTTGTTTTCGTAAAGAATGCAGGTAATGTTGTTGGTAAATCCACACCTGTCAAAGTTGAACCAGCACCTAAAGTAAAGGTTGGACGACCAGTCAAAAATACTGATTGACTCAAACCAATAGTTGTTCTGTTGGCTAAAACTCTATTTCCTGGCAATCCTGCAAACCAAACGCCTGGATTTTTTCCATCAATCAAGAAGGCAGGAACTGTAGCATTTTGCTCAAATTCTGCTACTGCATAATTGAAACCTCTTGTTGCCGCAGCAGGTGTACCAAAACCAGCAGTACCCCATCCATCAACACCAGCAATTACAACATTTTGAAGTAACAATTCACCCTTTGCGGCATTTCCTCTTGCATCACCTCTTTGATTATCAATGTATAAGCCTGTTGGATAGCCCGTTACAAGTGTATTGTAAATCTTGATTTTATTGTTACGACGTAACTGCATTCCATTTTGAAATTGAGGACTGATACCCGTAGAAACCTCGGCTTTTGGTCCAATAATACTCATGTTAGCAAACGTTGCTGAGGTAAAAGGAGTATTTACTGAACCTGCTCCATCATTATCAACCTCAAAACCATTAGAACCCGAGACGTCGGCTTGAGTTGCACCACGAATACCAATTCCGTATTGAACAAAACCACTGTAACCAAAATCTACGTCAAAATCATCATCCAATCCTCTGAGAGCAATCAAATATTTGGCATTTACGTTTCCACCAAACCACTCGAAAGCATCATCCAAACCATTTGAGGCTTGTAAGTATTCTAAAGTTGTTCCAACACCTACAGAACCGAAAGTAAATGAGTTAATTTCTCTATCTGGCTGAACGGGGATACCCGCAAATTCAACTCTTACATATTTTAAAGAACCCGAGTTATCGGCATCATCAGTACCACCATGAAAAGCACCGTAACCACCTTCTAATTCACGATTTGCAGCAACATTTGGTTGATTGTTTACTGCTCTACCGCAGATTACAATACCACCCCAATCGCCTGGCTCACGCTCGCCTGGATTTCTTTCCGAAGTAAAAATGATTGGTTGTGCAGCCGTTCCGTTAGCAATTAATTTACTACCTCTCTGAACAACCAATGTACCTTTTGAAGCTCTGTCACCAATGATTAATGTACCAGGGGCAATTGTCAACGTTCCTGTTTTTGTTGTCGTTCCAAAAACGACTTCTTCACCCACACGAACGAAACCTTCTAATTTATAGATTTTATCGGCTGTCCATGAGATATTTCCTTCTAAAACACCTTTAACAGTAACCACTTGTTTAGCAGGAATAGCCGTAACGGTTACTGGAATTGTTGTTAAGGCAGAAACCTGACCACCATTATCCGTTACTTGAACCGTAAAGTTTACTACTGCATTCGCAGCAAGATTCTCAATTACGTAGTCTTTTGAATACTCCAAAGTTGTCTGTCCTGTACCAGCTTGTGAATCGAAAGCTGCACCATTTTTTAATACTGTAATATTCTTAATACCACCTGGAGCGTTAATTGAAGCCTTTAATTGAACAGTTGCTCCTGGAATTCCATTTAATGTTCCAGCCGTTGTGATTGAAGGAACAGGAACTACGGCAGGTGTATCATCTTTACAAGCCTGAAACATTGTCATTACTGAAAGTAATAGAGCAATAATTTTAATTGATTTCATGAGTTTTAATAATTGTTTTAATAAATATTTAAGTTTAAAATAATCCTTTTGTATGTACCCTCACCCCCAGCCCCTCTCCCGTGGAGAGGGGAGTTTTGCGGACTAATTCCCCTCTCCATGGGAGAGGGGGCAGGGGGTGAGGGTATTTTTACCGTATCGTATAAACAACCCCTAAAGCATACACTCTGCCTGGTGAGAAGGACTGAATAGTTTGGTCGGATGCACTGTTGAACTCACCGTCTTTATTACCGTCTTGTAGAATTAGATTTTTGTTATTTAGAATATCAGTGATACCACCTTTGATGATAATATTCTTGTAAACTTCTTTCGAGAATGTTAAATCAAGCACATTTCTTGGCATTTCGTACCAGTCTGGATAACCCGCCGCAATGTTGTTTCCAACCGCAAAAATTCGTTTACCGATAACGTTAAATAACAAATTGATTTGCGTATTTTTTGCATTATCATTGTAGTTAATTCCTGCATTGATGATGTATGGCGATTGCCCCTGCAAAGGACGATTGTCTGATTGCTCAATAACATTTGCACCAAATTTTACACGGCTGTAAATAAAGGCTCCGTTAAAAACTAAGTTAATTTTGTTCAAAAACTTAGAATCCGTCAATCTATCCAATGATTTTTTAATTTCAATTTCCACTCCTGTACTATAAGCACTCTCGGCATTAGCAAAACTTATGTCATTGTTTGAACCTTCAAAAACAGATTCAATTGGATTGGTAAAGTTCTTGTAGAATGCTGCAAATGAGATGATTTCAGAAGGTGTTGGGTAGAATTCATACCTGAAATCAAAATTGTCCACCTGAGCATTTTTAATGTTTTCGTTTCCTTGTACAACTCTATTATTCACAAAATCATAGAAAGCAAAAGGAGCAATTTCTCTAAATTCAGGACGATTTAAAGTCTTTCCGTAAGCAAAACGAAGCAATGATTTCTCAGAGAAATTATAGGTCAAATTTGCAGAGGGTAGTATGCTTGTAATGTCTCTGTTGTAGTTTACGAGTTTTCCGTCGGTATCAAAACTATTTAATTTCTGCACGTTTTTCTCAACTCTCACGCCAGCAATAATATTTAACTTTTTTGTGAAAGAATAATTACCAGAAGTATAGAATGCCAACTGATTATTACTTGCCGTATATGAGTCAGAAGCATTAGTTTGCTCATCAATTCTGATACCACCAAATTGATTGATGTTCACCGGAGAGAAAATTTGTTGAATTGGTAAATTACCAATATTGAAACCTGAACCACGAATGAAACCCAAGTTACGAGCGTTAAAATCACGTTCTTTGTTTTCGTAGAATACACCAGCTTTCAATTCTAAACTTTTATCGTCCTCTTTAGTAGCACCTTTCACAACGGTTAAACGTTGAACTAAATTGGCACCCGCCATCATTGAGTTTTCGTTCAAAAGAATGTTTGTTCTGCCTAAGTTTGAAGGCACAACCCCTGGCGTTACGAAAAGTGCAGGTTCAGCACCTTGTACTAATGAATATCTAAAACGCTTGTAATCAGGTTGGTCACGGTAGGCTTTGTTGTATGCAATTACCCAATCTAAATTAGTTTTATTATCATTAAATTTATGACGACCCAATAGCTGCCCCGTATAAATTCCTCTAAAAATTTGATCTAATGAACGGATGTTCCAATCTCCACCATTTTCATTGCCCGTTCTGTTCACGTATTGAGCATTGCTCATTTGATTGAAAAGGTTCTTGAATTCGATGGTATGATTACTATTTAGACGCAAAGCCCAGTTGTGAAGAATACCCAAACGAATACCGTCATTGTATTGCAAATCAGAAAACTTAGTTGCTTGGTCAATTCTATTTTCACCATTTGGCACTGCAGTATAACCAAAGTCATTTCTAACCATATCAAATATTGACCGAACTTTGGCATAATTAATTGCAGTTACGTTTGCCAATTTCAATTCATCTTTATTGATTAGTTTGTAAGCCCCTTGCAGAGCCAAACGAAAATCTGGGATAGCAGTTGAAGCTGTTGGAGTCCAAGTGTTTCTCAATAATTGTCCCGATTGAGCCTGAGCCACAGGATTTGAAGACGCATATTGTTTGAGAAGATTAGTTGAAGGAAAATTCTTCGGTAAATCAGCGAAACCATTATTAAAACCTAATAAATAATTTTTACCAGTTTGTGGTTGGAAAAACTCCTGACCTGTTGTTCCTTCACGTGAGGCTAAATTGACATCAATGGTGAAATAATTAAAGTCTGGAATACTTTTCGTGAAGATTTTAACGACACCACCAGCAAATTCACCAGGTAATTCAGCCGCAGGAGATTTGAATACTAAAATACGGTCAATTTGAGCCGAAGGAATCACATCGAAAGAGAATGAACGCACATCAGCTTCCATACTCGGTGCGAAAGCATTGTTTAAGAGAACCGTATTGTAACGCTCATTCAAACCACGAATGTTAATGAATTTGTCACCAAAAATCGTCACACCTGGCACACGTTTTACCACCTCAGCAGCACTTCTATCAAGGGTTTTAGCAATTTGAGCGGCAGAGATACCACTTACAATTTGTTGAGCCGCCTTAATTTCTGAAATAACCGAAACCTCCGTATTTGTCAATCTTTGACCAATTACTTTTACTTCATTTAAAGTTGATCCTTCTTCTTCGATAAAAGTGTTAATTTCTGTAACTTGGTCGGCTAAAACCTTTACATTTTCAATAAATTTAGGGGTATAACCTACAAATGAAACTTTTAATTTGTAAGTCCCTACGGGAATTTTGCTAACTGAAAAGAAACCATTAATGTCGGCTGATGTTCCTTTGTTTAAGCCTTCGATGAAGACCGTTGCACCCACCAAATCTTCTTTTGTTTTGGCATCTTTAATGGTTCCTCTGATAGTTCCTTCTTGGGCGAAAGTGAAAGCAATTGAAGCGATTAGGATAAAAATTGTATTCAGTATTTTTTGCATTATCATATTGGTTTTTTGATGATGCAAAATTAGACTGGTAGTGTGACCTAAATATTATTGATAGATTAACATTAGATTATGTTTATGTTACCGAATTGTTAACAAAAGAATCGTACGCAAAGGATTTACAAATTAATCTTTAATTTTCAATTAATTAATTCTAATTTTTCATAGCATTTTGAAACTATTTTTGTTTATAAGTGTTGTAACATTAAATGTATGTACATCAATTATTTAAAATTAAGAATAATAATATGGAAACGATGACAGGAACAGCCCTTAAAAAAACGTTGCATAAAGCAAATAGTCGTGGACAGGCTGACCACGGTTGGTTAAAAACCCGCTTGACATTCTCATTTGCGGGTTATCATGACCCAAACAGAGTTCATTTTGGGGTTTTAAGAGTATTGAATGATGATCAAATTGCGGGTGGAAAAGGCTTTGGAATGCACCCACATGATAATATGGAAATTATTACAATTCCGTTGGAAGGTGTTGTTGAACACCGTGACAATCAAGGGAATCATGGCATCATAACGAAAGGTGAAGTTCAAGTGATGTCGGCAGGAACAGGGGTGTACCACTCTGAATTTAATCATTCAAAAGAAGAATTATTGAAATTGTTTCAAGTTTGGTTGTTCCCAAACAAGGGTAATGTTGAGCCGCAATACGGACAAATGAAGTTTGATTTGGCGGCACAGCATAATGACTTTCAACTGTTGGTTACGCCAATTGAAGCCAACATTCCTGATACTTTGGGCATTCATCAAGATGCGTTTTTTAGTATGGGTAAATTTGAAGCGGGGCAAGATTTCAACTATAAAATGAACATTGAAGGCAACGGACTGTATATTATGGTGGTGAACGGAGCCGTGGAAACAAGCGGAGAAAACTTAGAACTTAGAGATGGTTTAGGCTTAGAAAATATTTCAGAAGTAAATTTCAAAACCAAAGAGGGCGTTGAATTATTATTGATGGAGATTCCTATGGACTGATTATTGTTTTTGCCAGCAAAACACCAAGGCTCTAAGAATTTTAAAATCAAAAACTTAGAGCCTTGGTGGCAATGCTATTTTTACTTCAATAAATAATCATTTAAAGTATTCCCTGACTTTGAATTTTGAGAAATTCTACTGGTATCAAATACGGTTTCTGAGGCTAAATTGACCGTAAATTCTATTATTCCTGTGGTTAAGGATGGAACAGGATTCAGACTTTTCAGGACTAATCTTGTATCGTTTTGCAACTCCACGTACCTATAAAAGTGTACTGGCTAACTCCGTGAAGGTTGCGATGCTTACCCTACTCAAATCTAACTTAAATTGTGAATATCCTGCCTTGGTATTGCCCATTACCCCTTTTGTATAGACCAGTGTCCTTGATTTTTTGACGGTTTCGGGTGTCCAAACTTTCTTTATTCCTCAAATCACCCCAGCATCAAAAACCCCAGTCAAAATCTTCCCATTCCTCTTAATTTGTAACCAAATTCTGTAATTGCCAGCTGTTGGGAAAACGTAGGGGAATTTTACACTTCCGCCGTGGTGTTCTTTGGCGTTGTGGTTCATATTGGGCATCAAAAATTGGTCTCTTTGGGCTTCGGGCATGGTTTGCATTTTTGCTAAAACCTTATCGATACTGTCCTTGAAAACTTTTGGCGTTGCAATGAATGGTTCAACGGAAGTTTCTTCGACTCGCTTTTTCATCACATCCACAGACGTACTCGAAACTGTTCCCGTTGGGTGTAGGTGTATATAAACCGAACCATCCGTTTTCACAACGGCAGCGTGTCCCATCATGCCTAAATAGGGTTGTAGAACTGCTTCTTTCCCATCAGGAGAAATTACAGAAAACTTCAAATCATAAATTTGTCCTGCCATCAACGGTTTTTTTGGGTCTGCTTCCCAAACAATGTTTGAACCGTCTTGGAGTTTGGTTTTCACGCCTGGCGTTCCACAAATCGTAATGGTTTCATCCAAGGAATTCGAGGTCTTTTCATTCAAAGCATTCGTGATGGCATAGGTATCGTCGGGGTCTTGAATTTTAGTGTTTTTAACGGTATTTTTTATCTCAACGGTGTCCGTCAAAGTGTATTGAAAGCCGCCAACGTACCGCATAATATCAGCATAAACCAAATATTTTCCTGCGGGTAAATTGGGTAAAAGTGCTTCAAAGTTTAACGTATCTTTCCGCACGGGATGAAGATGAGCAAAAGCATCCATCGTACCTTGTCTGATTAAAAACAAGTGCATCAATTTTCCGTGGTCGGGAATCACGTAGCTCAGTTTACGATTATAAACCGAGTTACTATCAATCGTTAATTTCAACAAATCTTGCCCGTTTTCATTCATCACTTTTGTGGATGCACGGTAGGGTTTATACATTTCTTTTAGATGTGCTTTCGTGAGTCCGCCCCACCAATTATTGCCAATGAATAATAACAGTCCACAAAAACTTGCCCCCACAGCCGAACCTACCACTCTTTTACGAACGGTTTTTGGGGTTGATTTTTCGCCCGCAGGTTGCAAAGAATCGCTTACACTCGCTCCGAAAATGGTGGTGAGAACGCCTACCAAAAATATTCCCAGAGCTGCCAAAATCCAACCTAAACCCGCTGGCATTGAGCGTTTTGCGGTTGAAACTGCTGCCACGGGAACAATCATTTTTGCGGTTCCTCTTTTGCCCGTGACTTCCACTTCCACACTTCCCGCCAATGGCGACATGAACCAAACCATTCCGTCGAACTTACCCGTTTGTCCAGCCACAGCAAAAATTTCGTCTGACACAGGCGAACCTTCATCACCAAACCAAAAATACACAGGTTTTATGCGGATTCGGTCAATATCGTTGCCATCCGTAAAAACGGTTACTTGGGCAGTGCCAGGAATCACATCGGGTGGTTGAACGTACACCTGCAAGGCGTATTTGCCCGCCTGTCCTTCAAACACAACGCCAGGACTACCCACGTGGGCAGAGGTGAAAAAAGAGATAAAAATTAATGCGATTGTGATGAGATTTTTCATTAATTAAAAATTAAAAGTTAAAAATTAATAATTCATTCTGTCTTTTATATAAGTATCTGATAGTCATAATTTTATACAATGACAATGCAATGATTTTAACTACCAATCTTAAACTTTTAATTGTAAAGCATTTTTAATTGTTAAATTTAATTACAAAATATTTTAAGTAGTCGCTACAAATTAAACAACGTTTTTATTTGGTGTAAATACTTGGACATCAGTTAGTTGCTTTCCGAATATCGAACCGAAGCGTCGGACGCATCGAAATACGAATAACTACTTAACTTTAATTGCAAGCCATTTTTAATTATTAACTTTTAACTTTTAATTAAATCACCGTTGCACTCGCTTCATCCAATTGCCCCAAAGCAATCCGATTCTTGCGGAGAGAATTCCCAGAACAGAAGAAATTAAAGCGGCAATTGCCCAATTCTTGAATCCTTGTGTGATTTGCCAATCCACGTATTTATAACGCCAGTCGGCATTAGCGGGATTGAAATAAGGTAAAGCATCTGACTGAAAAAACCAGTTACGAGCCATTGGCGATTCCTTTAAAAACGTTCCTGCATTATACTGAACCACAAGAAATGTTACGAAAAATCCTAAGCCTAAAATTACTGCCAAAATCCAGTCATTTTTGCTCGTGAATTTATTTCTAAGTATATCAATCACCATTGCTGGAAAAACCAATAATAAAGGAAATGCCGTTGTTTGAAAGAAAGTAATATAATTAGCAACGGGAGCTAATAGCGGCTCGGCAGGGAATTGTCTAATCGTTCCATTTATACAAATCATCACGACCATATAAATTGCCGTAATAATGGTTGCTCCCCATTTAATTTTGCTGGCTCTGGCGAAGGCAATAATGAACATTGGAAAGGCAAAACAACCAATTTCATAGAATGAATCTCGGTGCATATTCCATCTTCCCATGAATTCGGTCAGAAAAGTCCCCACTGTCAAAACCACTAATCCTGCCGTAAACATAAAGATATTACGGAGTCTATTATCACGACTAATATTCTGTAAGTCAGATAAATACGCAATTTTTTCTTTACGGTTCAATACCGCCAAAACTGAAATCATAGCCCCAATTTGAATGGCTATCAAACCCAAACCCAAGATTGCATGAGGTGGTGAAAAAATCTTTACGTCAAGTCCATACGTAGCGTGCCACCAATCATCAAATGGTGCTGAAGTTGCCGCTCCGAAGCCTCCCCAAATGCAGAACATTCCGCCCAAAGAACTGTAAAATATTCCCCAAAAATTAACCATTTTGCCCTTTTCTTCGGGTGTTCCCCAGAAAGAAGTTTTCAGCACTTGATAGCCTGAAATGATACCAGCCAAAGCTGCACCTAAGTAAATGGCATTGTGAGGAGCTGAAAAAAGGCCATCTCGCCCGATGCTCATGTGCCAAGCAATATCCCAAAGCACACCAATAATTACGAGTGCCGAACAGATAGCGACCACATAAATTTGTAGTGGAATTCCTAACAAAAGACTCTTCGTGGAAGTATCAGTTTGTTCAAGAGATATATTCGGATTTAGTGTTGTTGATTCCATGGAGTTCTTATTTTATATAGTTAATGCAATTTATAAAAAAAGGATGCACGATGTATCATTTTCAGTGGCATTATTGATAGTTTTGTAGAAATATAGGTTTCCGTTGATGTTCGACTTTCGATTTTCGATGTTCGACTGCGAAATTTATTTTGTATTTTTTAAAACCCGAACATCAAACATCGAAAATCGAATAACAAAATAATAATGGCAACTTGGTATTTAGGAAAAATACGGTATCAGAAAGAAGACGAAGCGGGTTCTTTAAAGACAATTAATGAGGCATATTTAGTAGATGCCGTTTCATACACCGAAGCAGAGGCAAGAATGTTTGAAATTGTGGCGAGCAATACACCCGATTTCCAGTTAACTAACCTCACCAAAATGAAATTAAGTGAGGTATTTTTTGAGGAAAATGGTTCTGAAATTTGGTATAAAGCAAAGGTTCAGTATATCAGTTTCGACGAAAAAACGCAAAAGGAAAAGAAGACTCCTCATATCATGTTAATCAACGCAGAGAATCCAAAAGACGTTTTTGAGGCATTGACCAAAAACTTAGGAAACTTGAATGATTATCAAATTACGGATATTAACATCACTACTATTTTAGAAGTTTGTCCGTATGTTCCAGAGAATGAATTATTGAAAAAAGGTAATTTCAGACCCGTAGCGGAGATCTTGGCAGAACAAGATGCTATAGCTGAGGCATAGCACACGGATTAAACGGATTAGACACGGATTTTAATTACTAAATTTATCCGTGTCTAATCCGTTTAATCAGTGTGCCACTTTCACACGTAATCCCAATATCATGAAGACCACTTTTAAAGATTTTTTTACCTTACATTTTGTCGTGCTGATTTTTGGATTTACGGCTATTCTTGGACAATTGATTTCAATTCATACCTTGGGATTAGTATTTTTTCGCACGTTTTTCGCTTCATTTGGTTTTTATATCTACTTTAAAATCAGAAGATTATCTATTGAAATTGACGCAAAAGGTAAATGGCAATTATTAGGAACGGGCGGTATCATCGTAGCCCTTCATTGGTTCACTTTCTTCTATTCTGCTAAAGTTTCAACCATTGCTATTTCCTTAGTCGGGCTTTCTACTACTTCACTTTGGACAAGTTTTATTGAACCTCTATGGAACAAAAAACGTATAAAACCCCTTCAAGTTATCTTCGGAAGCGTTGTGATTTTGGGTTTATACTTAATCTTTCTATACGAATTTCAACATATTTGGGGTTTAGTTCTTAGCATTATTTGTGCCATTCTTGGAGCAATTTTTACCGTTTTGAATGGTGAATTTTCCAAAAAGTATTCTCCTCAAATTATTACTTTCTACGAAATGTTGGGCGTTGCCATCAGCACGTTCGTTCCTATTTTATATGTTTTATTTTCGGAAAATACTAATATTTCTGTCATTCCACAAGGGTTAGATTGGCTTTGGATTCTGATTTTAGCCTTCGTTTGCACCAACTATGCCTACACGGAATCAGTCAATTTAGTTAGAATTTTCTCAGCGTTTACCTTCAATTTGACCCTAAATTTGGAGCCAGTATACGGAATTATGCTCGCTTACTCAATTTTTGGTGAAAAAGAACGCATGACAGCGGGATTTTATGCAGGAACTTTGGTAATTTTATTATCAGTCTTGTTATATCCTCTTTCCGAAAAACTAACACATGAAAATTTTAAACTTAAAAAACCTTAGCATCATTGTGGGCATTAGTCCCATTTTATTTTTTATTTATTACGTTTGGCAATATACCATCAACGTTCCCTTTCTCGACGACAATCTCTATTACACAAAAGCGGTGGTTGATGTCAATAAAAGTCAATCCTTTGCCGAGACCTTCAAGATTTTTATGCGGCAGCACACCATCACCGAACACAAAACGCCTGTTTCCAGAATAGCCGCATTTCTAATTTATAAAATTACGGGGAAACTCAATTTCTTTACTTTCGCACAAATCGGCAATCTAACCCTTTTCGGAATCCTTTTTCTCTTCTGGCGATTCTTCCGCAAACACGCTTGGAATATCATTTACTTTCTGCCAATTCCCTTTTTATTGTTCCAAATGCAGACGAACGAAAACCAATTTTGGATGGGTTGTGCTTGGCTTTATTATCCAATCGGACTTTGGCAAATGGCAACTTTTTATCTGCTCAGTTACCAGAAACCAAGAAATTTCACCTTTGCCATGTTTTCGGCGGTCTTCGTAACATTTATTTTCAGTAATGGAATGTTTGTGTTTTTTCCAGCAACGTTGATTTTACTTTACCAAAAAAGATACAAAGATTTAGGCATTATGGTCATGGTAGCAGCGGTCTGTTTGACGATATATTTCAGTAGTTATTCACCTTCGCCTATCGTGCCGCCTGCCTTTTCAATTCCCAATATTCTCACAGGATTTGTCTTGATGTTGGGGGCGTATGTGGATGTACAAGACCTACATAATCTGTCTCCATATACTGCAACAACCGTTGGGGTAATTATTTTAGGGTTTTTGACTTACGGTGGAATTTGGTTATTAAATCGATATTTCAAGATTATTCAGACTGAGAATTCGTCTAAAACTTCTGATATTTTATTCATCGTTTCTTCGATGATTGCCTTGTGTATGTCGGCAGGTGCGGTGGCGTACTCACGCTATACGGGCGAACATGGTTTTGAAGAGATGTTTGCGAGTCGCTATCGTTTCATGAGCGTTTTGTTAATGTGTTTGGCTTATTTATTCAGTTTGCTTTTAACGAAAAATATGACTCGTAAAATTGTTTTCGCAATCTTTTTGCCAATTACAATGTCACTTTACGCCTATTCGTATTATCACTGGCATGATTATAACGTGCTTTATCGTGAACGATTGGCAGCAGCGGCGTTTAATTTCAAGTACCACAATAGTTGGGTTTTATACCCTTTTGATAATGATTGGACCAAGCAAGTAGATGTGGTAAATATTGAAGCTATCAAAACGGGCGTTTATGAATTACCAACTTTACCATTTACACCATTTCAAGAAGCAATAAATAAAGATAGCGTTAAGAATATCAGCAACTTAACCCTAAAATTAGAAGAGCAAAAAGATCGTTTTGTTTTAAAAAATGAGACACTTGACGTTGAAAATCCTTTAGAAATATCGCAAAATATAGTGCTTAAATCCCCAAGAAATACTTATTTATTGCCATTAATAAGAGAGCGAAACAGAAGTAAAAAAGACTATTTTCTTAATCAAAACGTATTTTGGAAGGGTTTTGAGACGAATATTCTAAAAAATACTTTCGTTCCAGATGAATATACAATTGGCTTGTTGAAAGTCCAAGATGGGAAATATGAGATTAAGTACAGTAACTTAAAAGTAAGATTATAAATATCAATTCTACAAAAAGAGATTCAACAATTAAATTTTAAGAGGAAACTTTGGTAGTTTTGTTGTGAAAAACCAACTATTAGATTTGTTCAAGTCTTTTTTTAGTATTTTTAAATAGCTATAACTTAGAATAGTTCAATTTTATTACGCAACAACTGCTCAATAATTCTTTTAAATATACCACAAATGAAACCATTACAATTGAAAAACTTTGCCGTTTTTCTGATGCTATGTCCTGTTCTATTCTTTGTATATTATGTCTGGAGATATACCATAAATATACCATTTTTGGACGATAGTTTATATTACACCAAGTGCTTAATTGACGTTGAAAAGAGTGATTCACTCGTTGATAAGTTTTGGATTTTTATGAAGCAACATACCATTACGGAGCATAGAACCCCTGTTTCTAAGTTTACGGCATGGTTGATTTATAAATTTACGGGTAAGTTTAATTACAGTATTTTAGCTCACTTGGGTAATCTTGCGTTGTTTGGAATGATGTTCTTATTTTGGCGTTTTTTCAAAAAACATGCTTGGAATATCGTCTATTTTTTGCCAATTCCATTTTTGATTTTTCAGATGCAAACGTATGAAAATCAATTTTGGACAATCTGCAACTGGACGTATTACCCTATTGGTTTAATGCAAATGTTGGTACTGTATTTCTTGAGTTATCAAAAGAAAAATAACTTACTCTATGCCACTTTGATTGCCATTTTAGTAACGTTCACTTTCAGCAATGGAATGTTCGTATTCTTACCCGCAGGATTGGTGTTGATTTATCAGAAAAGATATAAAGAATTTGGGTTTTTGTTTATCGTTGGCTTATCAAGTGTGGCACTATATTTTAGTAATTATAAGCCCTCACCAATTGCACCCCATGAGTTTTCATTTATGAACTTATTGAGGGGTTTTTTATTGATGTTAGGGTCGTATGTAGATGTGCAAAATCTCCATCAAATTTCAGTAATTACCAGTACATTATTTGGCATAACTATTTTATTTTTAATGACTTTGGGAGGATTGGTATTATTGAAAGATTATACTCAAAGGTCTGATAATCAAATATTTAATATTTTAAATAAGGATTATTTATTTATTGTTTCTTCAATGATTGCCTTGTGTATGTCAGGAGGAGCAGTGGCATACACACGATTCACGGGCGAGTATGGATTTGAGGAAATGTTTGTGAGCCGGTATCGTTTTATCAGTGTAACGCTCTTTTGTTTGGGTTATTTATTTGCCCTATTGTTGATTCGTAAAGAACAAGGTAAACGTATTTTGTTAACGATATTTTTTCCGATTACGTTTTCTTTATATTTGTTTTCTTACTATTTTTTGCATCAAAATAATGTCAACTTTAGAGAGAAATTGGTGGCAGGTGCATTCAATTTTAAGTATCATAACAGCTGGGTTTTATACCCTTTTGATAATGATTGGACGTATCAAGTAGATGTGGCAAATTTAGAGGCTATTAAAATGGGAATTTATGAATTACCACAATTACCTTTTTCAAAATTTCAAGAAAGCATAAATAAAGATACTGTCCAAAATGTAAGGAACTTAGCCTTCACCATTGAGCAAAAGAAAAACCGCTTTACGTTAAAAAATGAGACAATAAATGTTGAAAATCCTTTAGAAATTGAGCAAAATGTTGTGCTTAAATCTAAGAGAAATACTTACTTATTGCCCTTGAATCGT
>JAYVIV010000156.1:0-4700 GCA_043769985.1 Arcicella sp. | reverse complement strand
TTTTTGCTCAAAAAGGGAAATCCAAAAGTAAGAAAATTTACAACGCACCTTTTGGCGTTCAAGGGTGGACTTTTAGAAAACAATTTCCTGCTGATGGAGCGGTTTCAACCCTTAATTTAATTCAAAAAATGGGTATCACAGAGCTGGAATCTGGAGCGGCAAAGGGAACAGCCAACGAAGAATTTAAGAAACTTTGTAATGATAGAGGCATCACGATTCCATCAACAGGAAGTAGTTTTGAAGACCTTGAAAAAGATCCGCAAAAGATTATTAAAAATGCCAAGGAATTAGGTTCAAAATTTGTAATGTGTGCATGGATTCCTCACAAAGGCAATAATTTCACGATTGATGATGCCAAGAAAGCAGTGGAGGTTTTCAATTCTGCGGGTAAAATTTTGAAAGAAAATGGTATTACTTTCTGTTATCATCCTCATGGTTTTGAATTTCGTCCATACCAAAAAGGCACGCTTTTAGACTATATTTTTCAACATACGAATCCCGAAAACGTATCTTTTGAAATGGATGTTTTGTGGGTGCTTCACGGAGGAGGGAATCCTGTTCAATTACTCGAAAAATATGGTAATCGTTGGAAATTAATGCACGTAAAAGACCTTAAAAAGGGGATTGTTGGCGATTTTTCTGGTGGTACACCCGCTGAAAATGATGTAGTTTTAGGAACGGGTCAAGCGGATTGGAAGAACATTTTCAGCGTTTCCAAAAAGATTGGAATTAAGCATTATTTTATTGAAGACGAAAGCGAGCATGAGGTTGAAAATGTGCCTCTGAGTATTGAATATTTGAAAAATTTGAGGTAATGTTTTAACCGCAAGGACGGGAGGACGCAAGGTTTATTTAGCGTCCTCCCGTCCTTGCGGTAATTTCATAATTTTGCACCTTCCGAATCAGATTTTTTTAATCTTGCGTCCTCCCTTCTTTGCGGTTAATCTAAAAGTTTCGCCCCTTCCCAACCCAAAATTGCTTTTTTGCGATATTCTCCCCAACGATAATTTCCCGTTGTTCCTACTTTTTGAATGACCCGATGGCAAGGAATTAAGTAGGCAATGTTGTTTGCTCCAATGGCAGAACCTACTGCCCTTTGTGCCGTTGGTTTATCAATTAATTTGGCAATATCTTCATAACAAGCCATTCTCCCAGAAGGAATTTTCAACAAAGCCTCCCAGACTTTTATTTGGAAATTTGTTCCCCTCAAAAGCATTGTCAAAGGTTTTTTGCCAGCACTTTTCATAAAAATTTGACTAATGAAAACGGACGTAATGTCTTGATTTTCAACAAATTCAGCCTTTGAAAATTTATTTTTTAATCTGATAAGTTCATCCATGGGTTCTTGTTCGGATAAGAACGTTAATTCCAAAATTCCACGGGATGTTGTAGCGATGAAAGCGTCACCAAAAGGCGTTGTGTGCGTTCCGTATTGAATGGTTAAACCTTCACCTTTTCGCTTGTATTCTGCGGGAGTGATTGCCTCATACGTTACGAACAAATCGTGCAAGCGTGAGGAACTTGAAAAACCCATCTCAACGGTTGTATCTAACAAATCTTTGGTTTCGTTCAATACGGTTTTAGCATATTCTTTCGATAAAAAACGCATGAAACGTTGCGGAGTAGTACCTGCCCATTTCGTAAACATTCTATCAAAATGAAACGCTGAAAGATTTACGGCTTCGGCAATTTCTTTTAAAGCTGGATGCCGCTGAAAATTATTTTCAATAAACTTAATTGCCTGCTCAATCCGTTGATAGTCAATGTGTTGTTGCGTGTTCATGTTTTTATTTAGCATCATGAAAAATAATTCCTAAAGTGTGCCGAATACCCGAACATACTTTTGAAACCTCGAATCGCATCTTGGTTTCGTAATAGCCTTTTGTACGTTTCACGGGTCTAAAATTTATGGTGGCATTTTGCCAATCTATGTTTTCAAGCATATTCATCAAAAATTTTAGTTGAACAAAGTTATGGAGGTGTTCAAGTGATTCTAATCTGAATATTGCTCAATATTGAATTTTTTACGGTTAAAATTATACTAATAGAAAGTTAAAAATACCTAAAAATCCCAGATTTACCGTTTCCAGCGTCAATTTCGTACTTCAACATGATTTGATGGAAACCTTCATTTGAGAGTGAATTGGTATTTCCTGAACCTGAAAAATCGTAGGCATAACCAAATTGAAACTTCTTTAATTGAATCTGTAACGATCCTAAAATAGCTTGATTTGAAAGTTCTGAACCCGTGTTTTGATACCAGACCCCAATGCCAAATTTATCATTTATCCAACCAGTGGCGTTTAAATCTACGGAAGTTTTTCCACCTGCATTTGATGACTGTTTTCTAAGAACTGCCCCTGTTTTAATTTTGAAATCATCGTCAACTGTAAAGACATATCCGCCCGAAATAAAAAGTGGGCGATTGTAATTATCACTGGCATTAATATTTAATAATGATACACCAAAATAAGCATCATCATTGTTATAATAAATTCCTGTACCAAAACTTGAGTTGAAGGCTGTATTCCCACTTCCCCCCGTTCCGACATTGAACGCCACTGGAACCTGTGTTACCCCTATTTGAACTCCAATCGCCAGTTTTCCGTCATTGGGGAGTGTAAAACGGTAAGCAAAATCACCGTATAATCCCAAGTTTCCAAGGATTCCCGTTGAGGCAGTTCCCAAAACTTGTTGGGCATTATAGGCTTGAAAACCAATTGCCATGCGGTCTTGGGAAATAGGCATATCAAAACTGAAATACTCTTGCGAAGTGGAAGCCACCCCAAACGTACTACTCAATAAAGGCCGTCTTCTGAAAATTCCCGAAATATTCACCGTCTCACGGCTACCCGCATAAGCAGGATTGATACTCAAAGGCATGAAAGGATAGACAATATATAATTGATCTTGTTGGGCAAACGATGTGAATGTTTGCGTGAAGATGAGAATTGTTAATAGGAATTTGAAGGTATTTTTCATGGTATCTTTATTTTTGAAACTACAATTTACGAAAAAAGCCTTGTTCTGATGATTAGAATAAGGCTTTTTTGTAATTTACCCCAAATTTAAAGTAGATTCAAACATTGAAAGTTTTTTACTGTAAATGATATAAATCCAAAATCTCATGGAAAAATTATTTATTTCTATCTTATTTTACCTAATTTTCATCCTAATAAAAGCACAAAATGCCCGATTTTGATTTCCCCGATGAACTTTTGGTTGGACTTTTTATCTGTTCTCATAACAAAAACGTGATTGAAACTGGTACTTTTACGAACACCAGAATTTTTACTACGGTTAAGTAATAGAAAATCAATTTTGATTACTAAATTCATGGCATGACTTATAAATTTTTGATATTTTCCGACCTCTAAAAGATTAGTCATGCCATGAATAACAAAACACAAAACCAATGACTTATTTAGCAAATCCTGCCCGATATGATGCCACGGGTGACCATGCGATGGAATACCGCCGATGTGGCAATAGTGGACTAAAATTACCCGCTATTTCCTTGGGGCTTTGGCATAACTTTGGGGGCGTAGATGTCTTCGAAAACTACCGTGAGATTCTCAGAACTGCCTTCGACCGTGGCATTACGCATTTTGATTTAGCCAATAATTATGGACCTCCTCCTGGTTCGGCAGAAGAAAATTTTGGCGTAATTTTCAAAAAAGATTTTGTTCCATATCGTGACGAACTCGTGATTTCCTCAAAAGCGGGCTATCTGATGTGGCCAGGTCCTTATGGCGAATGGGGTTCACGGAAGTACCTAATTTCAAGTTGTGACCAGAGTTTGAAGCGAATGGGGTTGGATTATGTGGATATTTTCTACTCGCACCGTCCCGACCCAAATACGCCCTTGGAAGAAACGATGGGAGCTTTGGATAGTTTGGTTCGTCAGGGAAAAGCCTTGTATGTTGGCATCTCAAACTACTCTGCCGAAGAGACAAGACAAGCCGTTGGAATTTTGAAAAGGTTAGGTACGCCTTGCCTAATTCATCAACCAAAATATTCAATGTTAGAACGTTGGGTAGAGGACGGTTTGATGGATGTTTTAGGCAACGAAGGCGTAGGGTGCATTCCGTTTTCACCGTTGGCACAAGGCCTTTTGACCAATAAATACCTCAAAGGAATTCCTTCTGACTCACGAGCGGCTCTTTCTCACGGGTTTTTGCAAGAAAGTGTCATCACACCCGAATTAATTTTGAAATTAGAAAAACTAAATAATATCGCCCTTCAACGTGGACAAACCTTAGCTCAAATGGCATTGGCTTGGCTCTTGAAAGACCAACGAGTTACGTCCGTTTTGATTGGGGCAAGCCGAGTTTCGCAGTTATTGGATTCTTTGGAATGTTTAAAAAATAAGGATTTTTCGGAGGAGGAATTGGGGAGGATTGAGGGGATTTTGGGTAAATCATAAAGACGGGTAATTCAATAGCTTAAATTACCCGTCTTTATGATTAATTCCCTTGAATCGTTATAACCTGTATCATGTAGCGGGTGATTCGGGAGGACTTATGGGTGATGGACTGCGGAAAGTCTCAAATAGCACGTTGGGCTACGAAATTGAAGATTGCAGATATGTGTAAAGCGGTGAAGGCTTTGCGTTGACTTTTTGGCACACGGATTGAACGGATTAGACACGGATGAAATATGATTTTTTGAAATAATGTTATCTCACTTATCATTCTGAA
>JAYVIV010000155.1:0-11481 GCA_043769985.1 Arcicella sp. | reverse complement strand
CCCAAAGCAGGCGTTGGAAGTGGATGCTCAGGGCAATGTCGGCATGGGTATAGGAAGTTTCAATCCATTTATGCCCAAAGCAGGCGTTGGAAGTCATTGCACCCGTGAGTTAAAAACTGTTCCTATTCGGTTTCAATCCATTTATGCCCAAGGGAGGGTATAATGAAATTGAAACTATGGTTACTTTATGTTTCAATCCATTTATGCCCAAAGCAGGCGTTGGAAGAGTAGGAGCATATACCATTTCGTCAATCGCATCATCAGTTTCAATCCATTTATGCCCAAAGCAGGCGTTGGAAGTGTTAATACACTTGTTTTATCATTCAAAACAGGCGTAGTTTCAATCCATTTATGCCCAAAGCAGGCGTTGGAAGTTTCTACTAAGAAACAAACTGGCACCGCCCATCCTTGTTTCAATCCATTTATGCCCAAAGCAGGCGTTGGAAGTGTACATCACCCGTGTTTTTCTGGCAGGAATTTGAATGTTTCAATCCATTTATGCCCAAAGCAGGCGTTGGAAGACCCTTAGCAGAAAGGGAAGACTATAAGGAGGCAAAGTTTCAATCCATTTATGCCCAAAGCAGGCGTTGGAAGAAAGGTTTTTAAAAAATAATAATATTGCTTAATTAAGTTTCAATCCATTTATGCCCAAAGCAGGCGTTGGAAGAAGTTTTTATCCTCAACGGCTTTGGCAGCTTGAGGAGTTTCAATCCATTTATGCCCAAAGCAGGCGTTGGAAGAGCAGCAGATTAATGATGGATTGATGGTAGAATATTGTTTCAATCCATTTATGCCCAAAGCAGGCGTTGGAAGTTAGTATTATGCTTGATTGCTCCGAAGGTTCTTTGCGGTTTCAATCCATTTATGCCCAAAGCAGGCGTTGGAAGCAATAATGCCTCTCTGAAACAATTGAGTGCAGTACAGTTTCAATCCATTTATGCCCAAAGCAGGCGTTGGAAGACGTCTGAATTTGTAATAGCATTTCCCGAAGTTGTAGGTTTCAATCCATTTATGCCCAAAGCAGGCGTTGGAAGCCATTGTGGCAAACACAATAATGGTTGCAGGCTTACAGTTTCAATCCATTTATGCCCAAAGCAGGCGTTGGAAGATACATTAAAATCTATACAGGATGTAGAAACATTGTAGTTTCAATCCATTTATGCCCAAAGCAGGCGTTGGAAGAGCCTTTAACACCCCCTCAGCCTCATTTTTAATTGAGTTTCAATCCATTTATGCCCAAAGCAGGCGTTGGAAGTTCGTGCTTTCTTTGTCCGTCCGATGATGTCAAACAAGTTTCAATCCATTTATGCCCAAAGCAGGCGTTGGAAGATTTTTCTTGGTGTTGAAGACAATAACGTAATAGTGTTTCAATCCATTTATGCCCAAAGCAGGCGTTGGAAGAAGTTTTAGCCTTATTCAAGTTGATGTATCGGCTTAAGTTTCAATCCATTTATGCCCAAAGCAGGCGTTGGAAGTGATTGGAGGTTTTATGCAGTATAACGTCCTTTTTCGTTTCAATCCATTTATGCCCAAAGCAGGCGTTGGAAGACTATTAATGTCCAACTTATCATTTCGTCAATTCCGGTTTCAATCCATTTATGCCCAAAGCAGGCGTTGGAAGGGCATTTACAAACATTGCCTCGGAAAGTTTAAAAGAGTTTCAATCCATTTATGCCCAAAGCAGGCGTTGGAAGCTACGAAAGGATTCGCAACGATTGATGTCTTTATGGAGTTTCAATCCATTTATGCCCAAAGCAGGCGTTGGAAGCCTTTGAGGATGTTGTTTAAATTCAAAAATGAGGAGTTTCAATCCATTTATGCCCAAAGCAGGCGTTGGAAGAATTTGAGCCGTCTCTTGATGTTCCGTTAGTAACGGTGTTTCAATCCATTTATGCCCAAAGCAGGCGTTGGAAGTTTAGCAGATGCCCATGCCAACTGTCCACCACGCAAGTTTCAATCCATTTATGCCCAAAGCAGGCGTTGGAAGGTCGCATCCTTTAGAATCAATTTCATCCGAATATGGTTTCAATCCATTTATGCCCAAAGCAGGCGTTGGAAGCTGCTAAAAGTAAGATTTATAACTCACAGTATGAAGGTTTCAATCCATTTATGCCCAAAGCAGGCGTTGGAAGGAATTAAGTAAATCTAAGCACGTTTCAATAGCATAGTTTCAATCCATTTATGCCCAAAGCAGGCGTTGGAAGTTTAATTATTGCAAATGCCAACCAAACAAAGGCGATGTTTCAATCCATTTATGCCCAAAGCAGGCGTTGGAAGTCTCTAATGCTTGTGTCTGAGTAACCGCAATGATAAAGTTTCAATCCATTTATGCCCAAAGCAGGCGTTGGAAGAATAGGTGGGACTACTACGAGTAACCCACCAAAAACGTTTCAATCCATTTATGCCCAAAGCAGGCGTTGGAAGTTGTTTTGAGGAAAGTAAGGCGGTTGATGCTTTTTTGGTTTCAATCCATTTATGCCCAAAGCAGGCGTTGGAAGGGCGGTTGGGGCAGTTTTAAAAATCGTAAACATTAGAGTTTCAATCCATTTATGCCCAAAGCAGGCGTTGGAAGTCCATAATTTCTTCCTTGCGTTCTTGTGCCACTTCGAGTTTCAATCCATTTATGCCCAAAGCAGGCGTTGGAAGTATTTCTGCCATTATTTTTGATTATTTAATTAATTATGTTTCAATCCATTTATGCCCAAAGCAGGCGTTGGAAGGATAATACATTGCTCAATTTGAACATTACCAGTTCCGTTTCAATCCATTTATGCCCAAAGCAGGCGTTGGAAGTGAAAAAAACCTATCGTTGTCCGTACTGTGTCTTTTGTTTCAATCCATTTATGCCCAAAGCAGGCGTTGGAAGTTGTTTTGATGATAGTAAGGCGGTTGATGCTTTACGAGTTTCAATCCATTTATGCCCAAAGCAGGCGTTGGAAGTTTCATGCAAGTAACTTTTGAAAACATTGCTATATGAGGTTTCAATCCATTTATGCCCAAAGCAGGCGTTGGAAGAAAAATATCTATCTTGCCACTGGTTCGCCTCTGGGTGTTTCAATCCATTTATGCCCAAAGCAGGCGTTGGAAGCACGAAACAACTTCTCAATACTAATATTTTCAATCAGTTTCAATCCATTTATGCCCAAAGCAGGCGTTGGAAGTGCCATTTCATAGTTAAACCTTTCATATTTAATCATGTTTCAATCCATTTATGCCCAAAGCAGGCGTTGGAAGCGTTTGTACTGAATTTTCAACCGCAAAAGGATTTCAGTTTCAATCCATTTATGCCCAAAGCAGGCGTTGGAAGATTTTGGCATTGTTCAAAGTATTTGGTACGGAAAGTAGTTTCAATCCATTTATGCCCAAAGCAGGCGTTGGAAGTGTTAACGGGGCGGAAGATGTACGTGATTTAATAATGTTTCAATCCATTTATGCCCAAAGCAGGCGTTGGAAGTCTTTCAGTACGTTTCCGTTTGCATCCAATACCGCAGTTTCAATCCATTTATGCCCAAAGCAGGCGTTGGAAGTAAACCTTTACAAGCGGAGTGGTTTAGGAGTAGATTGTTTCAATCCATTTATGCCCAAAGCAGGCGTTGGAAGTGGGCATGGTGAAACAAAATCAACTTGCTTGTGGCTGTTTCAATCCATTTATGCCCAAAGCAGGCGTTGGAAGGGAAAAAGTTATTAACGTGCCTTACACGGCTAATTAGTTTCAATCCATTTATGCCCAAAGCAGGCGTTGGAAGTTGTTTGTCGGTAAAAGCTCGTGTGTGAACTCTCGAAGTTTCAATCCATTTATGCCCAAAGCAGGCGTTGGAAGAGTAAAAACAACAATTACTAACGATGGTGAAGTAATGTTTCAATCCATTTATGCCCAAAGCAGGCGTTGGAAGTTTGCATTGAACGCATTTTGTTTCAGTAAGTATCATGTTTCAATCCATTTATGCCCAAAGCAGGCGTTGGAAGTTGAACTGCTTGGGATTGGCAATACGGATATTTAAAAGTTTCAATCCATTTATGCCCAAAGCAGGCGTTGGAAGTTGTCCAAAAGTTCTTTCTTGCATCACCTAATTGATGTTTCAATCCATTTATGCCCAAAGCAGGCGTTGGAAGTAAGTAAGCGAGATGAATTGTATTCAAAAGGGTTGGAGTTTCAATCCATTTATGCCCAAAGCAGGCGTTGGAAGAAGACAAGCAACGTGTGTTGGAATTACCTGAACTGTTGTTTCAATCCATTTATGCCCAAAGCAGGCGTTGGAAGGAAATACAATAAAATTTTAACAAATAGTTGTTTGGGTTTCAATCCATTTATGCCCAAAGCAGGCGTTGGAAGAGTTTTTTGTTCAATTTTTTATTAAATTCGACTGTATAGTTTCAATCCATTTATGCCCAAAGCAGGCGTTGGAAGTCACTAAATTTAATGATAGTTAGCATACCAACTTTTTGTTTCAATCCATTTATGCCCAAAGCAGGCGTTGGAAGAATTATGTTTTGTACATTTGTATTGTCAATAACAATTGTTTCAATCCATTTATGCCCAAAGCAGGCGTTGGAAGTAATTGAGGTCTCACAACGATACGACGACAATTGTATGTTTCAATCCATTTATGCCCAAAGCAGGCGTTGGAAGAGTCTTCATAATCTTTGATACAGCTTTTACACTGTTTGTTTCAATCCATTTATGCCCAAAGCAGGCGTTGGAAGCTGATGATATTGCTCCTGCGACAGCCTCTAATAGGAGGTTTCAATCCATTTATGCCCAAAGCAGGCGTTGGAAGATTTTCTGTTTTTATTGCCCATTGTTGAATATATCGGGTTTCAATCCATTTATGCCCAAAGCAGGCGTTGGAAGTTCTACAAAATTCGGGTGGAAATGTGGGTGTTGGAAGTTTCAATCCATTTATGCCCAAAGCAGGCGTTGGAAGTGCCAATGTATTATTTTGTTAATGGCTAAAAATCAAGTTTCAATCCATTTATGCCCAAAGCAGGCGTTGGAAGCATAATTACCTCGGTGGTAACAAGTATTATCCTATCTGTTTCAATCCATTTATGCCCAAAGCAGGCGTTGGAAGAGGAAATAATAGATGAAGAAAAACATCTTGAATTTAGTTTCAATCCATTTATGCCCAAAGCAGGCGTTGGAAGTCGTGGAGAATTGCCTAAATTTTCAAAGTCAGAAAGTTTCAATCCATTTATGCCCAAAGCAGGCGTTGGAAGTTGAAAATAGTACCAATGGAAAAATATCTCAAATCTAGTTTCAATCCATTTATGCCTAAAGCAGGCGTTGGAAGAAGACACTGACAACAACAAGACACTGACAACAACAAATCGTTTCAATCCATTTATGCCCAAAGCAGGCGTTGGAAGTACAGAGGCAATCAGGCTCAAAACCCTTACTAACAACGTTTCAATCCATTTATGCCCAAAGCAGGCGTTGGAAGTCCGATTTGTTGGTGAAAACACCAACAAAGTATTTTGTTTCAATCCATTTATGCCCAAAGCAGGCGTTGGAAGTTTGTTGGGTTGGTTGTATTGGCATTTATGAAATAGTGTTTCAATCCATTTATGCCCAAAGCAGGCGTTGGAAGTGTCAGCGGGACCAAAAACAGCGTTTTCAAGGTCTTCGTGTTTCAATCCATTTATGCCCAAAGCAGGCGTTGGAAGGATGGAATTTCAATTTTGAGAAGGTGGATTTTACTGAGTTTCAATCCATTTATGCCCAAAGCAGGCGTTGGAAGAAACTAAAATCAAATCCGTCAAACGTTGAAGGTTTTGTTTCAATCCATTTATGCCCAAAGCAGGCGTTGGAAGCTTTGATATTTGCCAAATCGCAATAAAAGAATTTTTGTTTCAATCCATTTATGCCCAAAGCAGGCGTTGGAAGTTTATCTTCTTCGCCAACATTTGCGTTAAAACCCCAAGTTTCAATCCATTTATGCCCAAAGCAGGCGTTGGAAGAATCCAAAGGCACACGAAGACGAAAACCAATTTGGAAGTTTCAATCCATTTATGCCCAAAGCAGGCGTTGGAAGTTGATGATATACTGGGCAATGGTTTGGGCGGTGGTCTGGGCGTTTCAATCCATTTATGCCCAAAGCAGGCGTTGGAAGGCTATAATGATTAGAATTAGGCTCATCATTAATTTGTGTTTCAATCCATTTATGCCCAAAGCAGGCGTTGGAAGGGCGGTTGGGGCAGTTTTAAAAATCGTAAATATTAGAGTTTCAATCCATTTATGCCCAAAGCAGGCGTTGGAAGTGCAGGGCGTTGGGGTTTTATTCATTTTCTACCTCCTGTTTCAATCCATTTATGCCCAAAGCAGGCGTTGGAAGTCCATACTTGACCCTGTAAGTATTTTTGAGATAACAGTTTCAATCCATTTATGCCCAAAGCAGGCGTTGGAAGTATCTGCCAAGCGTTTTGAGATTTACTATTATTAATGTTTCAATCCATTTATGCCCAAAGCAGGCGTTGGAAGACAAAATATATTGTTTATCAAATTTGATACAGGTAAGTTTCAATCCATTTATGCCCAAAGCAGGCGTTGGAAGATTATGTGGTTTAATCTTTGTTGTAAGGGACTGTGTGTTTCAATCCATTTATGCCCAAAGCAGGCGTTGGAAGTTCTGAATAATATGTCATAGTTCAATACAATTTGTGTTTCAATCCATTTATGCCCAAAGCAGGCGTTGGAAGAGTGCAATATTTGTAATGTCATAACAAAATGACGATTGTTTCAATCCATTTATGCCCAAAGCAGGCGTTGGAAGATAGTTAAACCCTATGTTTTGATGTTTACCAAGTACATGTTTCAATCCATTTATGCCCAAAGCAGGCGTTGGAAGTTTAGTAGATGTATCGAAACTTGATCGATCGTTACGTTTCAATCCATTTATGCCCAAAGCAGGCGTTGGAAGTTGGTTTAGAGATTTTGAAACGTAATACATAGTTGGTTTCAATCCATTTATGCCCAAAGCAGGCGTTGGAAGTGATTTTGGGAACTCGTGACAGAACAAAATGGAAAACGTTTCAATCCATTTATGCCCAAAGCAGGCGTTGGAAGCAAATTTGATTAAATCTTGGAATAATACAATTTTAAGTTTCAATCCATTTATGCCCAAAGCAGGCGTTGGAAGACTACCTTCAAACATTGCACCGTCGCCCTGACTACGTTTCAATCCATTTATGCCCAAAGCAGGCGTTGGAAGTTCTTCAATAGTACGTTCATCGAATGTATGATTTATGTTTCAATCCATTTATGCCCAAAGCAGGCGTTGGAAGAAAATCTTGGAATAGTGCAACAACTTTTTTCAAATTGTTTCAATCCATTTATGCCCAAAGCAGGCGTTGGAAGGGTTTTATCATGACCGCAATTTTACCAAGTGGGCGGTTTCAATCCATTTATGCCCAAAGCAGGCGTTGGAAGACCATTCGTGGCAACTGGTCTTTATCGGTTTTAAGAGTTTCAATCCATTTATGCCCAAAGCAGGCGTTGGAAGAATATATCAATTTATGCCACTTTGTGCCACATTTTTGTTTCAATCCATTTATGCCCAAAGCAGGCGTTGGAAGAACTGACACTTTGAGGGGTTTGTTGAAAAAAAATCCAGTTTCAATCCATTTATGCCCAAAGCAGGCGTTGGAAGTAAAAACTGATAATGGAATAAATGGGAGGGGTTTTGTTTCAATCCATTTATGCCCAAAGCAGGCGTTGGAAGCATGGTTCTGTGAATTTTAATAATAGCGAGGGTTTAAGTTTCAATCCATTTATGCCCAAAGCAGGCGTTGGAAGTTAAGCGTGTCCACGTTGTCAGGAATAGTTTTCATGTTTCAATCCATTTATGCCCAAAGCAGGCGTTGGAAGAATGGAACGACAAAAGAATGAGAAACGGACTATGGAGTTTCAATCCATTTATGCCCAAAGCAGGCGTTGGAAGCGTCCGAGGGACTATATTAACATAGATTATAAGGGGTTTCAATCCATTTATGCCCAAAGCAGGCGTTGGAAGTGTTACAACCTTCGGAAAGTACAAGGGAGATGAGTGTTTCAATCCATTTATGCCCAAAGCAGGCGTTGGAAGGTGGCAGTATGCAGCAAGCCAAACTAAGACAGAAATGTTTCAATCCATTTATGCCCAAAGCAGGCGTTGGAAGTGCAATACAGTCCAAAAGACCCCTAATCACATACAGTTTCAATCCATTTATGCCCAAAGCAGGCGTTGGAAGTCCCATACCCATCAAAGAATTAATCATCTTGATTGAGTTTCAATCCATTTATGCCCAAAGCAGGCGTTGGAAGTTTTTTGATATTCACATGATTAGCTAATAATTCGGCGTGTTTCAATCCATTTATGCCCAAAGCAGGCGTTGGAAGTTGATTTTGATGAATTTGATGAGGAATAATTACACTTAAGTTTCAATCCATTTATGCCCAAAGCAGGCGTTGGAAGCCGTCGGAAACACTAAGTCGCTGACTATTAGTTACTTGTACTTGTTTTACTACGCCTCTTTTTTTATTTTTACAATATGTCAAAGAGCTTTTTTTCATGATTTTTGATGTTTTTCCGTAAACGTAAATACTTGATTATTAATAACTTAAAGCTCATTTTTTGATAATCTAAAATAAATTACTCCTTGGAAAGCCTGAAAATTGCCTTTACTGAGTACAAATATTTCTGTATGTGCAATTTACGCATCTTGCTTTAAATTTAGTAGCCTTCGGATAAATATTTTCTTCGATAATTTCCCTTATTTTTTCAGCAGCATCTTTTACATCTTGTTTGTTGGATTCTGTTATCGGAACTTCCACTAATTTGTGCTGACTTCGGGTGTAAACCAAATATCCCTTCTCGACTTTCTTCCCAAAAGTCTCTTCAATCAACCAAGCATAACAATAAAGCTGTGTCCTATAAGTTTCATAAACTTTATCTTCATAAATTGCAAATTTATAGTCCAACGGTGTCATTGTTCCATCCTCCAAAACCAAAACTTCATCAATTCTCCCCCTTATCAAATCATTGGTTAAATATTGGTCCAAAAACTTATCAATTGCCCCTATACGTTTGCGGAGATAGTTTTTATTTTGTTCTAATTTTTGGTCATGAACCTCCCTCCCTTTTCTAACCTTAAAATCCTTTTCTTCATGTTGCGGAATTGCCAAAACGTACTCAAAAAAAGTAAATCTTGGGCAATATAAATACTCAATAATGTGCGAGGGCGTGAGTGATAGCATGGTTTTAAAAGAATAAAGCTCTTATTTCATCATTAACTAATTTTTTGTCAAAAGCCTGGCCCAATAAAGTCGTTTGTTTGAGTTCGGTTTGATTCATCGGGAAAATATAAATTTTATCCACTTCTGGGTCAATCAATTCCTCTAATTGAAGCGTTAAACTGTCTTTTTCATTGGCAGTCAATGTTCCTAAAAAGCAAGAAAACTGAACCCGATACAAACCTATTTGTTTGCAAATTTTGGAGATTTTAGTCCTATTTTTATCGTTTTCAATATCATACAACACCCAAACTATCATAAACTTTCGGTTTTAAATTCTTTATTTTCAGTATTTTTTAAATCTTCAATTTTTCCAAATTCAAGTATTGCATTCGCAAAAACATGAGCATCCGACTGAATCACATTTGAGCGAGCATGGTTTTTCCCTCGATGTCGAATTGGATCATCATCCATAAATTTGTTATAAGCAGTCACCAACAACATTTTCCCTTCGGCATTCAACGAAACCCCTTTCGTATGCACATCAGTGTGTGCCTTACTCACCTTCTTACCAGAAAAAAGCCTGAATACAACTTCATCAACGTATATACGATAAGGTTCAATGAAGTCATACACCATACTCAACTGATTATAGTCGTCTCGGTGCAAAAAACCTAAGTACGGGTCAATCCCCGCAACAATCAACGCCTTTTCAATTTTAGAATACATCATGCCATATCCATAATTCAAAAAAGCATTAAAAGCATCATCCGCAGGACGTTTTGACCGTCCTTTAAATTGATATTCCGCAGGCAAAACATAACTCAACGTTTCAAAATAAAGTCGCCCCGCCGTTCCTTCCAAACCTCTCAGCGTATCGGCAACCTCAGCCGTTTCCTTTCCCGCCTGACTACCAATCGAAATAACCATCGCTTCAATCCTCGTAATCTTATCATTAAGAAAATCAGCGTGTTGCGGACGATGTTTCTTCAAATCCTTCACAAAATTCAACTGATTTTCCAGCTTCGTAATCAACCATCCCTTCACCCATTTCAGCCCCTCAGCATTCATACTGGTTTCCAATTGGCGTTTCCGAATCTTGGTCGTGCTTCCCAATTTACTATGCCAAACCCGACCAATGGGCGTACCATTTTGCTCGGAAAACACAATATCAACATTATGAATCATCGCCAAATGAACCGCATCCGTACTCAACGACGTACCCTTTGCCAGCATAATATGCGTTACTTTATTGGCAGAATATTGCTTAGTAAACATCTCACCGTTTTCGAGTTTCCTCTTTATCTCAAACATTTCCTCCTTCACGTGCAAATACGTGCCAAAAGTACCAATGTGTAGTTGCATAAGATTGCTATTAATTGTTCAGAAACTATAATTGGATGATACTACCAAAACCCCTTGCCACTGATTTTCCCAAACCTAAATTATTGGGAATCAAAGCATTAGTAGTGAAAGTGCCACCAAAAGCGAGCATTTTTACATTTTTCAGTTGGGTAATCACAGGCTCAGTTGGGTTAAATTTCATCATAATCGGATGTTCTTTTCTGTCGAGATTTACCCCTAAATCCGTACAAAGTGTTTTAATATTTGCGATAAGCGTATTTTTCAACAGCGTTTTACGTTCATTTTCATCCTCAATACCCTGATAAATTGAATAATTTTTTTGGTTCAATCCTAACCAAAGCGTTTCAAAACGGTAAGAATGCAAATCATCTGAAAGCCCAATTATTGCCTGTTGATGATTTATATACTTACTCATAATCTGAAATTCCTGACCATCAATATCCAAAGTTTTCATTTTCAGAAACAACTCCACTAATAAGTTGGCAGCCTCCCCCACTCCTACCAAAGTAGGCACACGATTTAGCACCTTATACTGCACTAAACTATACCGATATTGAGGCGAGCCATCTTGAAAATGATTATGTAAAAGTGGAGAATATTCTTTAAAAACATTTCCGAAAAAACCTCTTAATTTATGCCCATCACGTACACGAAGGGCAATTTCTGGAAAAGTTATGGTGGTGATTGGTTGGGTAGTTTGAGTCATAGCATTGCGGTTAAAACATATAAACGTTTTCATCTATATTAAGTCGAAATCCAGCATTCAAATCGTAGTAAGTTTGCCAATTAGACTCATAAATTATAAAATTCTCTTTTTGGTCAGAATCTAATTGATACTTATTTTTAGGAAACCTTGTGACATATTGCAAAAGTCTTGGTTTTAGTTTTTTCATCAACTGCTTTCGCTT
>JAYVIV010000154.1:0-4014 GCA_043769985.1 Arcicella sp. | reverse complement strand
ACTTTAAAAGAAAAAAAGAAGCAAAAAAAGAAAATTGTTATAGTAATAATGGTTCTCTAATTCTTAGAATATTAATAATAAACAAAAGTAAAGGTTGGTGTTTTCTCCAACAACACTTGCGAAAGCAATACTCCGACTATTGGTTATCGGCAAGCTGCTGCTGTCGCAAGTTTGTTTGTGAAAACACAAACAATGGCTGTAAACCTAACACCCAATTCCAAACCCCCAATAATTAACTTTTAACTCTTTCCACGTACTCATAAGTACGAGTATCTACTTTAATTTTTTCGTCTGTTTGAATGAATAATGGAACCGTGATTGTTGCTCCTGTTTCCACCGTTGCTGGTTTTTTAGGGGCATTTGCGGTATCGCCTTTAATTCCGTTTTCAGTATAAGTAACCACCAATTCCACAAACATTGGCATTTCGCATGAGATGGGTAAATCTGTTTCCGTATTGATAAGAATCTCAACTTCTTGTCCTTCTTTCATCAAATCTGAGGCAGGAACCATCTCTTTGTTCAAGGTAACTTGCTCGAAAGTGATGTTATCCATGAATGTAAACCCAAATTCCTCCGCATAAAGATATTGATAAACCCGACGTTCAACCCGCACAGGGAAAATCGACACGCCCGAGTTGAAAGTATTATCAATAACTCTACCCGTATTCAAAGATTTCAATTTTGTTCTCACAAAAGCGGGACCTTTGCCTGGTTTCACATGAAGGAATTCAACAATTGAGAATAAATCATTATTGAATTTAATTACTAATCCGTTTTTAATGTCTGCGGTATTTGCCATTTTATATTTTTTTACTGTATTCTTTTATAATTCATTCAAAAAATCCTCAGCATTTCGAGCCTTCTTTTTTCCTGATTTTATTAGTTTGAGTTCTTTTACTGCTTGTTTGATTTCCTTGATTATTGTATTTTTCATAATCAATTTCTATTATTTTTTCGTAACTAATTGATAATCAAACACTAAGTTATTTGTCCGATTGTTGGTGGAAAACACCAACAAAGGCGGGAATGATATTATCATCTTCAATATCATAAACTAATCTATGTTCTTTGGTAATACGCCGAGACCAAGCACCACTCAAAGAATATTTAAGTTGTTCTGGCTTACCAATTCCCTCAAACGGATTTTCTTTGATTGATTCAACCAATTGTGCTATCTTTTTCAAAATGGGTTTGTTCCCAGTTTTTACCCAAAATCTAAGGTCGTCTTGTGCATCGGGTAAGAATTCTACTTCCATAAAGCATTGAGTTCATCCATGGTCATAACCTTTCCTTTACCATCCTTGTAATCTTGACGACCTTTTTGAATTTTCGCTACAAACTCAGGATTATACGGTTTTTCCTTACTCACTTCAAATTTTATTTTTAAAGCCTTCATTACGGCTTTAATAGCAACTATCTGCGACATATCGCTGGGATAGGCTGTAATATTAATTGCTTGCATCGTTTTATAAATAATGTAAATGCTTCAACTAATAACAGATAACCAGTAACTAATCAAATCGCCCATTTCAAATAAATACTCCCCCAAGTAAATCCTCCGCCAAATGCTGCCAAAATCAAATTGTCGCCCTTTTTCAATTGAGATTCATAATCCCATAAACACAATGGAATGGTTGCTGCGGTAGTATTTCCGTATTTTTGAATGGTCAGCATTACTTTTTCTTCGCCAACGCCCATTCGGTGTGCGGTTGCGTCAATGATGCGTTTGTTGGCTTGGTGGGGTACTAAAAATGCAATATCATCCCCCGTCAAATTGTTCCTTTCCATGATTTCTGCCGACACATCCGCCATTTTTGTTACCGCAAATTTAAACACCGCTGGACCTTCTTGATGAATAAAATGCCATTGTTTATCAATCGTTTCGTGGGTTGGTGGATAAGCACTTCCACCCGCTTTTTGAATGAGATAATCTGCCCCAGAACCATCCGATTTCAAAATAAAATCTTGAATTCCAAGACCTTCATAATTTGCTTCCAATAAAACTGCCCCTGCACCATCGCCAAATAAAACGCAACTGGTTCGGTCGGTATAATCAACAATTGATGACATTTTATCGGCTCCTACCACCACTACTTTTTTGTACCGTCCTGATTCTATGAACATTGCACCCGTTGTTAAGGCATTGATGAATCCTGAACAAGCGGCGGCAATATCAAAAGAGCCTACATTCTTAATACCTACCGCTTCACAAATAAGGTTGGCAGTGGCAGGGAAAAAATGGTCGGGCGAGATGGTGGCACAAATCAATAAATCAATTTCTTCTGGCTTTGTGTTAGTTTTGGCTAACAAACCTTTTACCGCCTCAATACCCATTACCGAAGTTCCTTTTCCTTCACCTTTCAAAATATGACGTTCCTTTATACCCGTTCGAGTCATTATCCATTCGTCGGTGGTATCAACAAGTTTAGCTAAGTCAGCATTGGTAAGGATGTCTTCGGGAACATACCCTTGAACGCCTGTAATTGCAGCAGTTATTTTGGTCATAATATTTTCTGAGGTATGAAGTATGAAGTAGTAGGTATGAGGTACTGAAAAGAAAAACGTCCTTACTTCTCATAATTTGGATTGTCCTCCATCCAAGAAAAGTGCGATTTTTTTACCTCATACCTACGACCTTATACCTCATCCCTACCGTAGTGCTTCTTTAATTTTTTCAGTAACTTTTGATTCAACCACCTTGCGGCAGAGATGAACCATATTTTTTGCCGCCGTTGCCGACGACGAACCGTGTGCAATAATAACATTTCCGTTTACCCCAATGATTGGACTTCCACCCACGGCTTCGTAATTTGTTTTATCTAAGAACTCATCTCTAATGCCTCTTTCCTTCATAATTCCGTAGAGAGACTCACCCATTTTCAAGAGAATATTTCCCGTAAAACCATCCGTCACAATGACATCAGCTTTTCCCCTAAAGAAATCTTTTCCCTCAATATTACCAATAAAATTGATAGATTTATCTTCTTTCATCAACTTAAAGGCTTGCTGAGCAATTAATGAACCTTTCTCTGGCTCTTCCCCAATATTCATCAAACCCACTCGTGGCGATTCAATGTTCATGGTTGCTTTTGCATAAATAGACCCCAAAACTCCAAATTGAGCAAGTATTTCAGGTTTCACGTCGGCATTAGCTCCTATGTCTAAAATTACCGCCAAATTCCCATCAACTTGAGGGGCAAATCCTGCAATTGGTGGACGTTGAACACCTTCAATGGTTTTAATAGAAAATAAAGAACCAACCATCATAGCTCCTGTATTGCCTGCCGAAGCAAACACATCAATCTCACCTGTCTTTAAAAGTTTAAACCCAACTCCGATGCTGGAATTGGGTTTAGATTGCAAGGCTCTAACAGGATGTTCACCCATTTCAATAGTCTCATTTGCTTCAACAATTTCAATGTTTGTACCTTTATAATCCTGATTATCAAGTATTTGTTGAATATCCTGCACGTTGCCAATCAAAACTATGGCAGTGTTGGCAGGCAATTCTTGTGCTGCTAAAATAATTCCCTCAACGATAGCTCTGGGGGCAAAATCACCACCCATTGCATCAATACCTATCTTCATTAATATATTTTTCTGGTTAAACGATTTAACCGCAAATTTAACGATTAATGAAGTGTTAATTAGTATTTTTTCGTAAAAATAGTTTCAAAGTTCAAGATTTTTTCAAATCCTAATCTTTGAAACTATTTTGTAGTGAGTTATTAATTACTGGCTATTAGTTATCGGTTTTACACAAATAACTAATAACCAGTAACTAATAACTATACCCTAAATTACGCTTGTGTTGCATAACCTTCAACAACCATTTTACCTTTGTACATCAAGTTGCCTTCAAATACGTGGGCACGGTGGCGTAAATGAATTTCGCCAGTGGTTGGGTCAGTAGTGATTGTTTTTGGAGTACCAAAGTCGTGTGAACGTCTTTTATCTCTGCGAGTTGTCGAAATTCTCCGTTTAGGATGTGCCATTTCTTTATTTCCTTAAATT
>JAYVIV010000153.1:0-45814 GCA_043769985.1 Arcicella sp. | reverse complement strand
AGAAATCAGCAACCATTATTCATAAAAACTATTAAATAACAAACACATGAAAGCAATTAATATTTCTGAATTAAAGCCACTTAATGCTACTCACCCAGGCGAAATGTTGGCTGACGAATTGGAGGCAAGAGGAATCAAACAACAAGAATTTGCACAACAAATCGGAATGCAAAAATCTCAATTGAACGAAATTATTAAAGGTAAACGCTCCATAAATGCCGAGGTAGCGGTATTGATTGAAGCCGCTCTCGGAATTTCCGCCGATTTTTGGCTCAAAGCTCAAAATAATTATGACCTTGCTTTGGTCAAAATCCAGAGCAGAGTTCAAGAACGTATTGCCACCATTGCCACTTGGAATAGTGTAAAATTAGCAATAACAGCTCAAACTAAAAAAGCAAATTTATCCTAAAAGGATAATTAACTTTTGATATAAAATGACTGTACCTACAATTTATAGTTATACGTATATTTCGAATAATATAATTTGGGAAACAGTTGAATAATATAACAAATCATCGAAAAAGGTTTTGTAGGGAACGTCCAAAATCTTTCTGTTTTTAACATGGAATATTTTAGTAAATTTAAGGAATAATTATATTTTGGTTTAAAAATAACCGTAATCCATTATTCCTATGCGTAAAACTGCATTTTTACTTAACATTTTATTCATCTGTGCTTTCTTTAACTGTGCCTTTGCTCAGGTAAAAAATAAGCCTCTTGTCGTATTCGTTACGGGCGACCATGAATACGGAGGCGAAGAAACTCTCCCACTAATTGCCTCAGAATTAGAAAAAAACTATGGTTTAAGTACCAAAGTTTTAAAGGCATCTCCCAACCAAAATGCTGAAAAGAACATTCCAGACATGGAAATCTTAGCAAAAGCCGACTTGGCAATCTTCTTCTTGCGGTGGCGACAACTTCCTCCCGACCAACTTGAATTGATTGATAAATATCTAAAATCGGGTAAGCCCGTCATGGGTTTCCGAACTTCTACGCACGCCTTCAATTTTCCCAAAGGACACGAATCTGAAAAGTGGAATGCCTTTGGCGAATTTGCCCTCAATGCCCCTCCTGGTTGGGGGAAAGCAGGTCACACGCACTACGGACATAAAAGTACCACCGATGTTTCCGTGATTGAAGCCTCCAAAAAGCATCCCATTCTTAAAGGAATTAATCCTAACTTTCATGCAAGTTCGTGGCTGTACCGTGTGCTGCCCGACTATCCAACCAAGGGTTCTGAATGGTTATTGATGGGAAAATCGGTGAATCCAGATAAAGCCGCCATCGAAAATCCTGTGGCTTGGACGGGGACAAATTCGTTCGGAGCAAAAATATTCACGACTACGTTGGGACATCCAGAAGACTTTCAAGTAGAAGATTTTCAGCACCTTATCATCAATGCCATTCATTGGGAATTAGGCAAAAAAGTACCCAATAAATGGAAAGGAAAAATAGACATCAAAGTACCATACCGAGGCATCGTGAACTGATTGGCACTTACTTGTCCACGAAATTAGACCACGGATTTTACGGATGCTACGGATTTACACAGATGAAATTAAGAAAAAAATCCGTGTGAATCCGTTTAATCCGTAAAATCCGTGGTCTAACATAAACCCCACAAACTTATGAAATTACCTAACAGATTACTTCTCCTTTTGGCATTGCCAATTTTGACAATTACTGCCTTCCAGTTGATTCAGACTAAGGTTATACCCATTAAGCAAGGCACACACATCGCCATGATTGGCGGAAATTTAGGTTCAAGAATGATGAATTATGGTCATTTTGAAACTGAAATGTACCTTCGTTATCCCGAAAATAATTTATTCATTCGCAATATGTGCGATGGCGGAGATACGCCAGGATTTCGACCTCATTCTGCCAAAAATTTGCCGTGGGCGTTTCCTGGGGCAGAAAAATTTCAGAATGAATATGCCAATTATTCCAACAGCGAAGGCACTTTTGATGCTCCCGACCAATGGCTCACAAGGCTGAAATCCGATGTGATTATTGCCTTTTTTGGGTATAGCGAATCTTTTCAGGGACTGGTTGGTTTAGCAAATTATAAGGCTGAATTAGAGGCTTTTATCAAACACACAAAAGCTCAAAAATACAATGGAAACAATCCTCCACAATTGGCACTTGTTTCACCGATTGCTTTTGAGGATTTGTCGGGAAAGTATGATTTACCGAACGGGAAAAAGGAAAACGAAAACCTTTTGCTCTATACAAACGCCATGCGGGAAGTTGCCCAACGTAATGACGTACTTTTCGTGGATGCCTTTACTCCCTCAAAACAATGGTACGCTTCCACACCCGAAGCCCTCACGCTTGATGGTTCACAATTGAACGAAGCGGGTTATAAAAAGTTGGCTATTTTGCTCTCTGACGTAGTTTTTGGCAAAAAATCGTCCCAGGAAAACAACAGAACCTTAGTGCATGAGGCAGTCATGGAGAAAAACTGGATGTGGCATAATGATTATAAAATCCCAAATGGTGTACACGTATATGGTCGTCGGTATGCTCCTTTTGGTCCTGATAATTACCCTGCCGAAATTCAAAAGATTCGTGAAATGACTGCCATCCGAGACTCTGCCATTTGGTTAGCAACCTCGAAGGGACAAAAAATGGATGTGGCAACGGCTGATAAAAGAACGAACATTTTACCACCCGTAATCACCAATTTCAATCCAGCCCAAAATGGTAGTTTATCTTATCTTTACGGACAAGATGCCCTCAACAAACTCAAAGTGCCAGCGGGGTATAAAATTGAACTTTTTGCTTCCGAAACTGAATTTACTGACTTGGCAAATCCCGTGCAGATGTCGTTCGATAATAAAGGCAGACTCTGGGTTGCCACCATGCCGAGTTATCCGCATTACAAGCCTGGCGATGCTAAACCAAACGATAAGATTTTGATTTTGGAAGATACTAATAATGATGGAAAAGCGGATAAACAAACCGTTTTTGTGGACGGATTACACCTGCCATTAGGCTTTGAAATCACTCCCGAAGGCGTTTATGTTTCGCAGGGGACAAATTTAGTGTTATGTACCGATACAAACGGAGATGATAAAGCCGACAAAAAAGAGATTATATTAAGTGGTTATGACGACCACGATACGCACCATAATAGCCACGCTTTTTGTGCCGATCCATCGGGAGCAATTTATTCAGGTGAAGGCGTATTTTTACATACCAATATTGAAACGTCTTACGGAACAATGCGAGCTACCAATGGCGGTTTTTATCGTTACAGCCCCCAATTAAAAAAGCTGGAACGCACCGCTCAATTATCTATCCCAAACCCTTGGGGCATTGCTTTTGACCATTGGGGACAACCTTTTTTTGCTGAAACATCAAGCCCAGATGTGCGTTGGATGATGCCTGGAACCGTTTTACCGAGATACGGTGAAACTACCCACAAAAGCGTTCAACTCATTCAAAAAGACCAAATGGTTAGACCAACTTCTGGCTTAGAATTTCTTTGGAGTCGTCATTTTCCCGATGAAGTGCAGGGCGATATGCTCATCAATAATACCATCGGATTTTTGGGTACAAAACAGCATTCTGTCGTGGATGATGGCACGGGTTATAAAACCAAATTTCGTCAAGATTTGGTGATAAGCGAAGACCGAAATTTCCGTCCTGTGGATATGGAAATTGCCCCCGATGGCTCGCTTTACATCGTGGATTGGCACAACATTCTGATTGGTCACATGCAACACAACGCCCGTGACCCCTTGCGTGACCACGTTCACGGTAGAGTCTATCGGGTAACGTATCCAGCCAGACCCTTGGTGATACCCGCAAAGATAGACGGAGCGAGTGTAGAAGCACTTTTAGATAATTTAAAATTGCCCGAATACCGTAGTCGTTATCGTACACGTAGAGAATTGAGAGGGAGAAATGCAGCGGAGGTTTTACCAAAAATTACAAAATGGGTAGCGAGTTTAGATAAAAATGACCCACAATACGAGCATAACGTTTTGGAGGCTTTGTGGGTGACTTGGGGTTTAAATAAAGTTGATCAGACCCTTTTACGTCAGATGCTTAACGCCAAAGATTATCACGCCAGAGCCGCTTCGGTGGAGGTTTTACGGTTCACCGGACATCAAGTTAAAGACCAAGCATCTTTATTAACGCAAGCCGCCAAGGACGAAAACAGTCGAGTACGTTTGGATGCTATTGTGGCTTCATCATGGATTGGGAAAGAAAAAGGCTTGCCCATTTTGGCGGAGGCAAAGAAAATGCCCTTGGACGATTGGATGATTCACGCCCATGAAACTGCCGTGGCTCATATCAGTGGCAAATCAGTGAAAAAACAAAAAGAAGAAGCGGTTGTGACACTTTTGAAAGGGCAAGAACTCGAACTTTTCAAAATGGGAAAGACCATTTACGCCAAAGAAGGTTATTGCATCACCTGCCATCAAGGCGACGGTGCTGGGCTTTCAGCATCGCAATTTCCGCCCATTGTAGGCAGTCCGTGGATATTGGGAAATGAGGAAAGATTAATCAAAATAATTTTGAAGGGACTCCTCGGTCCCATTGAAGTAAACGATAAAAAATACGCAGGACAAGTGCCAATGACCCCATTCGGTGGATTGTTGAAAGACAAAGAAGTAGCGGCAGTGCTGACCTACGTAAGAAATTCATTTGGCAACAAAGCCTCCGCCATCACCCCCGAAAAAGTGAAGGCAGTAAGAGCCGCCACCGTCAACCAAAAGGACATTTATACTTCGGAGAAGTTGTTGATGGAGCATCCTTTGGAGAAGTGATGGGGTTGGTAGAAAGTTTGTAATCCTACATTAGACCACGGATTGGACGGATTATACGGATTTACACAGATTAAATTTAAAAAATCTGTGTAAATCTGTTAAATCTGTTTAATCCGTGGTCTAATTTATTTATGCTTATAAATTTGTTAATGAATTTTTATTATTATATTTTTGACAAAATTAGTCCAAAATATTATTTCCAAACATTACCATAATGCAAATCATACCGCATGAAACTTTTGGAGCATTGATACGACATTGCCGTGAGGAGAAAAATCTGCCTTTGAGAAAGGTGGCAGCGGTTTTGGATGTGGACACCAGCACACTCTCAAAGATGGAGAAAAACCTCCGAAATCCGAACCGTGAACACATCGAAAAATTAGCGGAACTCTTTGGATTGAATACCGAAGAATTACTATTGGCGTTCCTCTCCGACCGTGTGGCGTATCAATTAGCCCAAGAACCCATCTCTGAGCAAGTGCTGAGAGTTGCCGAAGAAAAAATTAAATACATTCGCTCTAAAAACACCGTACAAGGGGTTTTGGAGTTTTAAAAATGAAATAATATGCCCATTATTCAAAGTATTGACAATCAAGTATTAAAGGAAATAGCTTCCCTTATTCCTAATTTTTTTAAAATACTTTATAAGCCAAATAATGATAATGATGTATTCATCATAGAAAGAGTCAAATATCGCTTATTCGGTTTTAATGAAGGTACGGTTTCATCAAGTTTGGAATCTGAATTTACGCAACATGGGAAAACATATTGTACGGAAGTTCCTGACTGTAATAATTGTCCTGTAAATAAGTTTTGCCATAATTTTAGAAATGAATCACAGGAAAAGTTAAAGTTCACTAATGATATAAAATTTATTGACCTCTTTTGTGGAGCGGGGGGACTTTCCATTGGATTAGAAAAATTTGGATTATCTCCTCTCTTAGCACTTGATTTTAATGAGCAAAGTATTCAAACTTATAAAATTAATCGGCCATTCCTAAATGAAGAGGAGGTAATTGTGGGTGATATAATTGAATATGTTGATTCTCACGAAATACCCAAGGTTTCAGTCGTTGTAGGTGGACCACCATGTCAAGGATTTAGTAATGCCAATAAGCAATCTGTTCCTGATGATGAAAGAAATTATTTGTATAAAAAATTTATTGAGGTCGTAAGACTATCAGAAGCCAGTTTAATTGTCATGGAGAATGTGGAGGGCATATTGAAGTTTGAAAAGTATATTAAAAATGATTTTAGAGAGATTGGTTTTAGCGTTAAGCCTTATATTCTAAACACAAAGGATTTTGGTTATCCTCAAAATAGAAAAAGAGTTTTTTGGTTTGGTTATAAGACTGATAATATCTTTGAATTTGAGCAATTAGCAACTGTTTTTGAGAGTAACGTTAAAAAATCACCATCAAAATCAAGATTTGGTTTAATGGATGCAATAGGTGATTTACCGAGATTGGAAGCTAAAACATTACGGAATAATACAGATGTTGAAAATGAAAAATGGGGATTTACGATTACTGAAAATAAAACAAAAACAACAGAATACAGCCAATTGATTAACTCAAATTCATATCCATTCCTACTAAATCATAAAAGCAAATACAACAATGATAGAGATATTGAGATTTACAGTAGATTGCAACAAGGAGAAGGTTCAGATGCAAAATCCATTGATGACATAAACCCTTACAAAAATCGGAATGCCATATTTAAAGATAAGTTTTTTAAATTAAGGGCAAATGAACCAAGTAAAACAATCACTGCACATATGTACTATGACTGTCATATGTACATACATCCAACGCAAGCACGTGGATTAACGCCAAGAGAAGCGGCAAGAGTACAGGGTTTTCCAGATGATTACTTTTTTACTGGCTCTCCAAATGAATGGTATAGGCAGATTGGAAATGCTGTTAGCCCTTTAATAGCAAGAAATATAGGTCAAGGAATCAGAGCTGTAATTGATTTTATCAACGACTTTAAATAAGAATTATATAATGAAAGAATTAAAGTTTATAGATTTATTTGCAGGTATTGGAGGTTTTCATGAAGCCACTAAAAACGTACAAATCAAAAATGTCAAGTTTAAGAATATAGGTTTTTGCGAAATAGATAACCACGCACAAAAACTTTATGCAGAAGTACATAAAAATGGGAAAACCTTATTTCATATAAAAGATGTAAAGCAAATAAGGGTTAAAGATATTGAAAGTGAAGATAAAGTATCATTACCTGATTTTGATGTACTTTTTGGGGGCTTTCCTTGCCAATCTTTTTCTAATGTTGGAATGCGAAAAGGCTTAGAAGACGAAAGAGGTGAATTATTCTATGATATACTCAACATACTGGATTTTCATAACCCTAATTTTTTTGTTTTAGAGAATGTACAAAAGTTATCTACTATTAATAAAGGCTCAACCCTTAATGCAATGGTAGCTGCGTTAGAAGAAATAGGGACAGGTTATCATGTTCATGTTTGGGACTTAAATGCAAATAAGTACGGTGTCCCACAACAACGAAGAAGACTTTTTTTTTGTGGTGTAAATAAACAACATACAGAAAATAAATTAAAAATTGGGTTTCCAAAACACATTCCTCAAATAGATTGGAAATATCCTACAACATGGCATTTACTTGAAAAAAATGTTGACGAAGTTCATTTTATTCCTGTCAAAACAAGGGAAACTGTTTTAAGAAAAAATGAGAAATGGGCAGGAGATTTGCAAATAGATAGACCAATAGCTAAACCTTTAACAGCCTCGATGTCAAAATGGCATAGAGCTAATCAAGATAATTACTATTCAGAAACCTATATTCAAAGTAATAACCCTTATGAAAGTCCAAAGGTAAACTGGGATTCTGAAAGAATAAGACGTATAACACCACTTGAAGGGTTTAGAATTCAAGGATTCCCCGATGATTATTATACGAAATCTAAGGAGTTAAATCTCTCTAATTCAACTCAATACAAACTAATCGGCAACGCTGTACCAGTTACCTTAGCAAAATCAGTTATCGAACATTTTTTCAACTCTTATTTATCCTAAAATGGCATTAAAAACTTATAAAACTTCTTCTGATTGGAATCGAATTAGAGATGAAATACAAAGTAGTATCCAAAATAAAATTGACTTTGATAGTGTGAGTGCTATTTTAATGATAAAAATACTTGGTAATGTTCAGTCAAAAAATAGAGCAATTCAAAAGAATATTGATGATGTTAAAGACTTTTTCCCGATACCATATAGAAGTATTTTTTCTGACAAGTGGAGGTATAGATTCAAAACTTTATATGCTAATGAAGAAAGTTTTACTGTTATAAGACCAAATTCACAAAATACATATGATTATGTACAAATCACTTTTGAAGGTGCAATTCAAGATTTTAAGAGATCTTTAAATTCAAATGACAGGCTAATTATTTTGAAGAAAAAAAATAGTGATACATATGAAGTTTTTAGCATTAATAGCAGTATAGTTATTTTCTCTGAAAATGATGACTTTGTTGCATTTGATTTTTCTAAAAATGATGAAACATATTTTTCTGCACCAGAAATATTAACTGAAACTATAGAAAATACAACTGATTTTTCTAAAATTGATGCATCAAAACAAAAAATCTACTTTGGTTCGCCAGGCACTGGCAAATCAAAGGCAATGCAAAATTTTGCCAATAACAACGGCTTAGAAGTTATCCGCACTACTTTTCATCCAGATACGGATTATCATTCTTTTGTAGGGGGCTATAAACCCGTGATGGATGGCAAGCACGTGACCTATCAGTTTATTCCACAAGCATTTACAAAGGCTTATATGAAAGCTAAACAAAACCAAGACAAGTATTATTTATTAGCAATTGAGGAGATAAATCGGGGAAATTGTGCCCAAATCTTCGGAGATTTATTCCAATGTCTGGACCGCAATTCGGAAGGATATTCATACTATCCTATTGATGCCAATACAGATTTAGCAAATTATTTAGCATTGCAGGGTTTAGCAAATTCAGAACAACTGATTTTGCCACCCAATTTGTTGATTTACGCCACCATGAACACATCCGACCAATCACTTTTCCCAATGGATTCAGCCTTTAAACGTCGCTGGGATTGGGAATATGTTGGGATTGATTGGGATGATGCCAATAGCTTAACAATCAAAATTGACGAAAAACACCTTTATAATTGGGGAGATTTTATCAGAATAGTCAATAAAAATATTCTTATTGTTTGTAAATCAGAAGACAAACAAATTGGCAATCGGTTTGTGTCCCCTTCTAATGGAAACACCATTTCCTTAGACCAATTCCAGAGCAAAGTAATGTTCTATTTATGGTTAGAGATTTTTAAAGACGAACATCAATCAGCCGAAAGCATTTTCAAGTACAAAATTTTAGATGCACCAGAAATCGACTTTACTTTTAATGAACTATTTGAAAATAACGGACTTGAGAAAATAAAAGGCTTCATGAATTATCTAAAAATACCGCTTATAAATGCACATCCATGAAGTAAACAATAAATTTTTAAAAACTTCATTTCTCAAAATAAAACGTTTAAGTGAATTATTTATGGCTAAGACTGTGATATGCTAAATATTTGGGTTGGTTTTTTCACTAAATAAAGCATGTCTCAGTCTAAATACAAGTGCTGTGCAAACTGTGACAAACTATCCATAAATTCTATACTTTGTTACTCTCTTGGAAGAAAATAATCAATACTTTTAGCATATAATTTTGCTAAATCTAAAAGTAGTAAAAACTCCACTCTCCGTTGCCCATTTTCAATTTTCGATAATTCACTCTGTGAAACTATCTCAGTTTTAGCAACTTCTTGTTGTGATAAACCAGCTTCTTCTCTCGCATTTATCATTTGTTCTGACAGGCGATTACGCCGTTGCGTATAAATTGTTTTTTTCATAAATAATTATTCCATTTTGCAATAATTATTAATAACTTTACATTATGCCAAAATGGAATAATTACTTAAAACTAAAAACATTGGAAAAATGGAACACAGAGACATAATTTTGACAGGATTTCACCATATTTATAATCCAGAAACCAAAGAACATACTGAAATAGAGAAAGGTTGTGATTCGTTCACATTCAAGGCTATTTTAAAAAACAATAAAATTGAAGAACCGAAAAAAAGTAGAATAATTTTTACTAACGCAAACTATATGTCTTATAAAGGTATTAGCTTGAATAAAATATATCTTCTTGAAAAATTACAATATTTCGCAGGAGGAATGTTTCGAGTACATTATGGAATAGTTAATGATTTTGGAGAAAAAAAATTCTATCCATCTGGAGCATTTTCATTTTTTAATGATGATTTCTAACAATAATTACTCACGTACTTTTAATGAATAATACCAATAGATAACGTACATGATAAGTTTTTTAAACCAGAAATTGTCAGTATATTTCGTAAAGTTTCACTAAAATCCGAACAAGCAACCATGACAACAGGCGAATTAATGATAAAGGAAGGAAAATTAGAAGGAAGATTAGAAGGAATGGCACTCTTCATCAAGGGTATGTTAAAGATGGGTATGGATGCCCCAACAATTGCCTCATCTTTTGGATTATCCAATAAAGAAGTCAAAAAAGTAGTTGATAAAATACAAAAAGGGTTACTTTAAAAATTTCCCAATCCTAAAAATCCTCTTTGTGAGGATTTTTTTTTGAATAACAATTATGAAAATCATTATTGAAGAACACCCCTACGAATTATCTTTAATTTCGCCCATTCTGAGCGAACGATATTATGTTCCCCTCCAAAATCAACGAGTGAAAGTCAATTATATCGGTTATTATTTTGAACCCGATATGAACGAACCCGTCATGATTTTACCAAAGGTTTTTATTGAAAATAACCTGGTGTTTAAAAAATATAAACCCGAAGATATTTTTGATTTAGACAAGAATTTAGAAATAAGAGAATCCTTACGAAAAGAGGGAAAATTAGACTTTCTTTTCAGCATCACCACATGGCATTATTTGGCAATTCGCCAGTTTCAGAAACGCCAGCAAGCTAATACCATCACCGAAAGTAGCGACTTAGCCAATGTCATTTCTACTTTGGGTGAAAAAGACGTTACAGAATTGGATTTAATCCAGAGTCTCATCCGTTTCAATCGTGAAAATCAGGCATTGTTTACCTTCATTAAAAAGACCAATTCAGCCCAAAATCAGCAAATAAGTTGGCACAAAACGATTGCTAAGAAAATGCCCATACTGCAAGATGGCTCGCCCGTATATGTGGACACGCTAACAAAGCAAAAAACGCTTAATTACGATGAAGAATTATTAGTGATTTTATCTTCGGTGTTAAGTCATTTTAACAAAACATATCATCTGCAAATACCAGTAAATCAATTATTTACATCCTATAAAGGCAGAGATTTAGAAAATTTATTAAAACGAGGAACGATAATTTTGAAGCAAATAAAATACAAATATTTTTCTGATAAATTATTGAAACTATGGGATTTACTGTATGCTTATTTTCTTCGTCAAGATAAAATAAAAAGTAAAAAACATCATAAGGAAATCGTGTTGGTCCGTGATTTCAATATCGTTTTTGAGGACATGATTGATACGCTTTTATCGGAATCAAACTTGCCAAAATACCTCAAAAATCACAAAGACGGCAAAGAGATTGACCACATTTATCCATACCAAGATTTATTGACCAATTATGACCAAATATATCACATTGGCGATAGTAAATATTATAAAGCCGATAGTCAAACAAGTGGTAATGCCATTGCCAAACAATATACTTACGCAAAAAATGTGATTCAATATAACGTTGATGTATTGAACAAAGGGGAAACGTTGGAAAACAACATTCGTTATCGTGACGAAATGACAGAAGGGTACAATATTACCCCAAATTTCTTTATTAGTGCGGTGTTAGATGAAGGTTTAGATTTTCAGAAAGATGGATTAAAACATGGAAAAGAATTTAACCTAAATAAGCATTTTGAGGATAGACTTTTTGACAGAGATACTTTAATTTTACAGACTTATCATATTAATTTTCTGTTTGTGCTTTATACCTATGTATCTAATAATCAGTCACAAAGGAATAAATTCAAAGATTCTACCAAGAGGATTTTTCGTCAAAAGATAGTAGGATTTTTAGAAAAGAATTATGATTTTTACGAAGTGAAACCTGAGACGAATTTAGAGGCTTTCATAGAGCAAAATTTCAGATTTTTAGCGGGCAAAATGTATCGTCCTTCGGGTTGGGATGATAGGCTTTTATTAGCTTTTGAAAAAAGTAAGATTACTGAAAAATTAGTAATTGCAGGAGCAGAGATTTCGGAATATTTGATAAGTTAATATTTGGTAAAAAATAGTTTTTAGGACAGTTTATTCCATTGTTTATTGAGAAGAAAATTAAGTAAAAAATGAAAACCAAAATCTGCGAATGCTGCAAAATCGAAGAAACTACCCTATTCCGAGTCCAACTCCAGAAAGGGAAAACGTGGATTTTTGTCTGTGAATCTTGTTGTAATAAATCCAAAACCTTACCAGATTATCGTTATGGCGGAACTTGGAAAGGGTATCGTCATTAACAAAAAAACCAAGCCTTCAAAAGACTTGGTTTTTTTACTAAGAAGCTGTTTAAGTTATTTCTCTCCTACTTCCCTAAAAACTTCGCCCTCCCAGCATCCAAAAACTCCGTAAATGCCTTCACATCTTGGTCGAAAGCACGGGGTAAAAGCATCGGTTTTGGGTCGCCATTGGGGTTTACTAAACAGTAATACGGCTGTGCATTGGCATTGAATTTCGTGATTTCAAAATCAAGGTTTTGGTCGCCTAAAGTTGTTTTCTCTAAACCATCGTCTTTTGATATAAACCATTCATTCTTAGGTAATTCTGTTTTATCATCTACGTACAAAGCCACCATCACATAATCATTTTTCAAGCGTTTCAAAACCTCTGGATCAATCCAAACGCTGGCTTCCATCTTGCGGCAATTTACACAACCATGTCCCGTGAAATCAATGAAGAGGGGTTTATTTACTTTATTGGCATATTCTACGGCTTCATCGTAATCAAAAAATCCTTGAATGCCGTGGGGTAATTTCAAAAATGAACCATATTTAACTGATTTAGGAAAATCAGGATTTTGACTCTCCGAAGTTTGTCCAGAAGATGCAGACAACACAAAATCTTGCGTTTCAGTGGGTGGTAAAAGCCCTGACATTGCTTTCAATGGAGCTCCAAATAAACCTGGGAAAAGATATACAACAAAAGAGAAAACCGCCAACGCAACCATCAATCTTGGCACGCCCAATTTCTCCACTTTATCATCGTGTGGCATTTGAAATTTACCCAATAAATGGAAGCCCATTAACGTAAACACTGCAATCCAAATCGCTAAAAAAATCTCTCTATCCAAGATTCTCCAATGATATGTTTGGTCAACGGTACTGAAAAATTTGAGTGCCAAAGCCAATTCCAAGAAGCCAAAAAACACTTTAATCGTATTCATCCAACCGCCCGATTTAGGGATTTTCTTCAATAATTCAGGCGATAGAGCTAACAATACAAAAGGTGATGCAAGTCCCAATCCAAAGCCAAACATTCCGATGATTGGCTTCATAAATTTCCCCGAAGCACCCAATCCCAAGAGCGTTCCCACGAATGGTCCCGTACATGAGAAAGACACCAAAGCCAACGTGAATGCCATAAAGAAAATACCAATCAAACCGCCTCTATCCGACTGTGCATCCACATTATTGACAAATTTTGAAGGTAATTGTATTTCAAATAACCCTAAAAATGACAGTCCAAAAATGATAAAAATAGTAAAAAAGAGGAGATTTGGAATCCAATGCGTACTGATAAAATTAGGAGCGGCTTGTCCCAACGTAGCAGCGATTACCGTTCCAAACAAAACATAAATTCCAATGATAGATGCTCCGTAGAGAAAAGCTTTACCAACACCATTTTTTTGTTTGATAAAAAAACTAACGGTCATTGGAATTAATGGATATACGCAAGGCGTGAGGCAAGTCGCTAAACCAACACCCAAAGCAATTAAAAAGAAACTTAATAATGATTTTTCTTCTTCGGGTTTTTCCGCAGAATTTATGGTAGAAACCGAAGTTTCGGAAGAGTCAGAAACGGCAACAGGAGTAGAAATTTCAACAGAAACAGAATCGGCAGTTTTTGTGCCGTTTGTTTCAATAGTAGTTGCGATGGCAGTTGTAGGAGTTGTAGTTGTGGTAGCCGTTACCGTTGTTTGCGTCTCCACAGGCAACGAGGATTCAACTTTATCTTCTACTTGATTTTCGGCTTGGTCGTCGCTTTTTTTTTTTCAGAATCCGAAGCGGAACCAGCTTTTGCTTCAAGTTTGAAAGCCCCTTTTATAGGTACACATTGCCCAGTAGCATCTGAACAAGCCTGTCCATCGTGCGAACCTTCAATTAATACATTATCTTTCAGGATTTTAACCGACTGTCTAATTTCTCCTTTTCCTTCAAAATAAGCTACATTTACCTCAAAAACCTCATCTTTTTTCTTAATTGGATTAATTGATTTTAGCTTACCTACCAACTCATATGAATCATTTGGTTTGAATTTTACAGTCGTGATGATTGGACCACCCTCATCAAAATCAGTGGCGAAGTGATGCCAAGTTTTATCAGACTTTATCGTAAAAATAATATCAACGGTTTCACCAACGGCAGGATTTGGTTTTGAAAAAACCCAAGACCATTTTGAGGGTGTAACTTTTTGAGCGTCCACGCTCGAAGAAAGTATTAAGAGAGCAATTAGACTAAAAAATATCTTTTTCATTTGAAGAAGGGATGGATTGTAAGGAAATTATTAATGGTTAATTATTTTCTGTTTCTAAACGAAAATACATCAGATTAACGTATTTATTTACAAATTTAATAATAAAATGGTAAATTGAGTAACAGGGTATTAAAAAGGTCAAGTAGGTCAAAAAATTAAAAGTAGATAATTTTCAATATTCAATGTTCAACTATCAATGTGCAAGTAATTAGACGTACAATTAATTGAACATTTTAAATTGAACATTGAGCATTGAAAATTATTATTTCTAATTTATTTTACCTAAATATCCTTCTTCAATTTATCCTTAAACGTCTTTTGCAATTTATCCATCTTAGGCTTAATAACTACCTGACAATAAGGATTATGACCGTTCAAGTCGTAATAATCTTGGTGATAATCTTCGGCTTTTGAATAGTTGGAAAGAGCCGTAATTTCCGTTACGATTGGATTTGGAAATACGTGTTCGTCATTCAATTTTTTCAACCACGCTTCTGCCGCAATTTTTTGGGCTTCGTTTGAATAAAACACGCCCGAACGATATTGTGTACCTTCGTCTCCACCCTGACGATTCAAGGTTGTGGGATCATGAGTTTTCCAAAATATCTCCAAAATAGTATCAAATGACACTTTCTTAGGATCGAAAGTTACCTGCACAACCTCCGCATGACCTGTATTTCCCGTACACACTTCCTTGTACGTAGGATTCTTTGCTGTTCCGTTAGAATATCCTGATTCAACTTTCACAACGCCCTCTATTTGTTGAAAAACGGCTTCAACGCACCAAAAACATCCAGCCCCAAAGGTGATAGTTTCCATTCCTGCCATATTGACTTTTTCTTCGTTCATTTTTTTGCTAATTTTCTGATTTTCAGTCTTTTGACCGCATGATACACTCGTGAATAATGTAACTATTCCAAGAATCAGCGAATTTATTTTAGTATTCATTGTTGATAAAATTTAAAAGATAATGTAATTTTGTATTTCCATTTGTGAGTTGTGATTTAGTGAATTGTGAGTGGATGGAGGACTAAAATCACAAATCACTAAATCATAACACACAACTATATTCAAAACCACAAAAGATGTTAAAAAGTTACACTTCATCGCTTTTACAAAACTGGAAGGAAGCCTTATCAACTCAGGGTTATGCCCCAAAATTACTCACAGCCGTTGCAGTATTTGTGTCGGGTGCCTTGCAATTTCCCACTTATTTCCGAAATATTCAAAAACGATCTGGTACTAATTTAAACGATTTTGTGTTAGATTACATTCCGTTTATTGATGTTTCTACCTATATTTTTGCCATTATTTACGGACTACTAATTTATATGCTTTTGCGTGTTTTGGCAAAACCTCAATTGTTCTTATTATTTGCCTTAACCTTCGTCATTGAAACAGTTTTCAGGATGACAACGATTTATTTTTTTCCTCTAAATCCTCCTACCAACTTAGTAATTCTCCACGATACCTTTGCTGAATTATTGATTTATGGCGATAATGAACCCATCACAAAAGACTTATTTTTCTCAGGTCATACCGCTACAATGGTCATGATTTGCCTGTTTGTGGAAGGACGTAGGGATAAAATCATATCTATCATTGCTACTTTTGCTCTGGCAGTTTTGTTACTAATCCAACACGTTCATTATACCGTAGATGTATTTGGAGCTTTGTTTTTCACTTACACTTCTTACCTAATTGCAAAGCAAATCGTTGATAAAAAGTGGCAAGTGACCGTAGGCGTGATGATAGGATTTTACTTCATACTTCAAACGATTTTTTACTTGGGTTCAAAAATCGTTTAAGTGCAAAAATGACAGACGGCAATATTTTATGATAATGCCACAATCAGTTTAGATTTTATCCATTAATTTTGTTGTCCAATTTCTATTAAAAATAATATCACAAATTTAGAAATTGTAAATAATGCGAAACCAATATGAATTTTCGTAGATTAATTAATAATTTTCTAACGAAAAAATTACAATTTGATTACATTCAATTAATTTGCATTGTTTTATCAAAAGCAAGAAAGCAATTTTAAGTTTTTGATAAAAATTAAATTCAGTTCTGCCCAACTGTGTTTATCGAAAAGTTTGAGAAACGTAAAAACTTTCTTTTGTACAATTTTTACAAGACTGAATTGGCGGAAACAGTTTGGTTTTTGTAGCGAGAACAATACGAAATAAGTTCTCGTAAACCACATAAATAACGGGTAAAAATATGGTAAAGTTCGAGTATAAAACCTTCCCATTTGGTGAGGTTCTAACCCAAGAGCAAAAAGATTATTTCCGTAAATACGGAGTAATTCATTTTAAAAATTTTATCAATACTGACACTATTAAAACTTTTATTGACGAGTTAGCTAAAATCGAAGAAAAGTGGTTGGCAGAAGGTGTTGAAAAAATAAACGGGATTCCTTTAAAATTTGGCAAAGACCCAAAAGGTAATAAAATGATTCAAAGAATGTGCTTTACCAACAAGTATAGTCCGATTCTTGCTGAATTCTTGAAAGACCCACGTCTCCAGATTTTGGTTGAATTATTAGCCCCTTACGACGGACGTATCAGCGACGAAGAAAAGGATGGTTTAGTTTTCAATCATTATGTGAATTCACCAAACAGTAAATTCACGCAAATGGGATGGCATACAGATAGTCCACGTGATTTATTTTTGGGTCAGAAGATTCTTCCGATGTTGAATGTGGGTATTCATTTAGATACTTGCCCAACAACAAACGGAGGTTTGAAAGTATTACCAGGAACCCAAAATCAGAGTGTTTTCAAATTATTGTTTGGCAAAAAACAATTTGTGGATCACAAGCCTGATGTGCGAGAAGTAGGTTTTGAAATTGAAGCGGGAGACTTGACCGTGCATGATGGTCGTTTGTGGCATCGTGTAGAAGTGTCGCCAAATATGGGTGAAAAATCTCGCCGTCGTGTGATGTATGTACCTATTATCACAGGTAAATATATGCCGAAAGATGAGAATAGTAAAACGCCTTTCTATCACCGTTTTGCAAAGGTGGTGCAGAAGTAATGAATAGAGAATAAGGTATAGTTATTTTACCAAAAAAGCCGTTATAATCAATTTCTAACGGCTTTTTTGTATGATTATGTTTACACACGCATTGCAACTATTACTTATTCTCTATTAATTATTACTTGAAAACCGAGCTTTTAAAACGCCAATAATCATTGGTAAAACAGATACTGCTACAATTCCCAATACCACTTTTTCAAAATTGAGTTTTACCCATTCATTGCTTCCTAAAAAATACCCAATCGTTGTAATTCCCGTTACCCACAAAACTGCTCCAATAATACAGAAAGTGATATATTTGGTATAAGTCATGCTTCCTGCACCTGCAACAAATGGAGCAACCGTTCTGATGATAGGAACGAAACGAGCCATGATAACGGCTTGTCCACCGTGTTTTTCATAAAATGCCTCAGTTTGCTCAATATGGCTACGTTTCAAAAATAAAATCTTCTCTTTCGATTTAATAAAATTACTGAAAAATTTACCCACAAAATAATTGACGTTATCACCTAAAAGTGCCGCCAAAATCAACAAAGGAATCACAAAAGTTAATTCTATTTTACCAGTTGCCGAAGCTAAAACTCCTACGGCAAAAAGTAAAGAATCGCCTGGTAATAAAGGCATTACGATAAGACCCGTTTCCACGAAAACAATCAAGAATAGAAGTCCATAAGTTAATGTTCCATGGTCGGTGATGAACTGTGATAAGGCTGTTAATGGGTCTTTGAGGAGTTGTAAGACGAAATTTACGATTTCCATTTTCAATCTGTTAAATGTGTGAATATTATTAAAGTTATAAATATTAGATGCTAAATATTTAGGTAAAATATTACCTGAATATTTATGAAAGTTGTAAGAATTTTACTTGGCTTTCACATCTCCACTCTTCTCTTCCAACGCTTTTTGTTCGCCTAATAATTTGTTGTTTATCACATATACGTAAGCAAGCGTATGGAAATTGGTGGCTAATTGAACGTCAATTTCGTGGAAAGTTTGGTCAGGTTTCACGCCCACTTTCTTCACATAACCAATGATAATATTAGGCGGAAAAACGTAATTGAAATCTGAGGTGACAACGGTATCTTTTATCTTAACTGTCTTATAACGAGACACTTCCGTCATTTCAACTACATCAGGATTAACCCCTTTCCATTTCACCGAACCAATTTCGTTATTGCTTTTTAACTTCGCAGAAACTGAATATTCGGAGTGTAAAATTGAAATTACGACTGAAAAATGTTCTGAACAGGATTTAATTTTACCCACAACGCCCGTCGAAGACATCACACCCATACCTGGAGCAAGTCCATCGGCAGAACCTTTATCAATCGTGATATAATTGTTGAATTGGGTGGTCGTTAGGTTTGAAACCTTCGCAACGACAAACTTAAACCTACTTGCAACACTTGAATCAGCTTTGTAATTAACGATTGATTTATCTAATTGCTGAGCTTGTAATTTTGCAATCAGTCCATTCAAACGACTATTTTCAGAAGCTAATTCTGTATTTACGCCTTTCAATTTGGCATATTCCCTGATAGAATTTGAAGTACCCAAAGCCTTTGCAGCGTAATAATTACTGGTATTGAAAAGGATTGCGTTGGGATAGTTATTGTAGGAATAAAAAAACCAAAGGCTCAACACCTCCAAAAATGAGAACAAAATGAAGGCTCGTTGTCGGGATATGAATTGGACGAGTTGGTACATTTTTACAATGAGAAAATGACAGAATGACAGAATGATGAATGGGGTGCATAACCTGATAGAATAATTGAGGCAATACTCACTCAAGTTATGCACCCCATTCATCATTCAATCATTCTATCATTGAAAATTAAGATATAAGAATTGGCTTGAAGTGATCTAAGTGCTTCAAAACCTCACCCGTTCCACGCACAACCGCACGAAGTGGATCATCAGCAATGTGGATTGGTAATTTTGTTTTATTGGCTAAACGCTTGTCTAAACCATGCAACAACGCTCCTCCACCCGTTAAGTGAATACCGTTGTGGTAAATATCAGCTGAAAGTTCTGGTGGTGAAACCTCCAATGCCTTCATAACAGCCTCCTCAATTTTCGAGATTGATTTATCCAATGCGTAAGCAATTTCTGAATACGTAACTTTAATTTCTTTTGGAATACCTGTCATTAAATCACGACCACGAATCTCATAATCTGCGGGTGGGTTTTCTAATTCTGGCAATGCCGAACCAACTTCAATTTTGATTAATTCAGCCGAACGTTCACCAATCAAAAGATTGTGTTCACGACGCATATAATCCACAATATCACGAGTAAAAACGTCTCCTGCAATACGTACCGAAGCCTCACAAACAATTCCTGAAAGGGCAATGACGGCAATTTCAGTAGTACCACCACCGATATCCACAATCATTGAACCGTTGGGTTGTTCGATGTCAATTCCGATACCGATTGCGGCAGCAATTGGCTCGTGAACCATGTACACTTCCTTTGCCCCTGCGTGTTCGGCTGAATCTTTTACGGCACGTTTTTCAACCTCCGTTATGCCCGAAGGAATACAAATAACCATGCGATGTGAAGGCGTGAAAAAACGATTTCCTGTGTCAATCATTTTTATCATTCCACGAATCATCAACTCGGCAGCGGTAAAGTCGGCAATTACTCCGTCTTTCAGCGGACGGATGGTTTTGATATTTTCGTTGGTTTTTTCGTGCATTTGCATCGCCTTGTTTCCGATGGCCAAAACCTTATTAGTGGCTTTGTCGAGGGCAATAATTGATGGTTCATCAACTACGATACGGTCTTTATGGATGATTAGCGTATTGGCAGTACCAAGGTCAATCGCAATGTCTGATGTTAGGAAGCTAAATAATCCCATTTTATGATTAGTTCTTTGTTATCTGAGCTGAGTAATTGGGCATTAGTATTGCCCTGAATCAATTTTCTTGTAAAAGTACAAAATTAATGAGAATCATTTAGTATTAATAAAAAGGAATGGTGAATTTCTTTTGTTTGGACTTGGAAGAAAGGGGAAAGTCCCCAATTTTTTTTATTTTTGCATACTATTTGCTTATAATCAAGAAACCCGAAATTCCCTTACTCACTAATATGGCAAAGAATAAAGTATATCCGAATCCTAAGAATATTCCACAAAAGCCTCAAACGTTCAATCAGACTACGAAAATCGTTAAAGAACCAGAAGTTTTGATTGCCCCAATTCCTTATACTGAACGCAATTTTTGGATTGTGGCGGGTATTATTACGGTCTGTGCTTTAATCGCCTTTTTGCCTGGTTTTCAGAATGGTTACGTCTGGGACGATATGTTTTATATCGTAAATAACGAAGATTTACGGCAAGTTTCCTTCAAAAATTTCAAGACCCTTATTTCAGATTTTTACCTCGGTAACTGGCATCCCCTCACGATGGTAACGTATTATATCGAATACTCGCTGGTGAAGGATACCGCTTGGGTTTATCATTTTAATAATACCGTTATTCACATTATTAATAGCATTTTGGTATTTAAGGTGGTTGAAAAATTGAGCAAAAACTTCTTGATTGGGGCGGTTACGTCGGTGCTTTTTGCTATTCATCCTCTACACGTGGAGTCGGTGGTATGGGCGGCTGAACGTAAGGACGTACTTTATACCTTGTTTTTGCTTTTATCTTTTTGGCAATATTTGAAATATGTTGTTGTCAGTGTCCCCACTGACAACATTGGTGCGACCGTCGTCAGTGTGGACACTGACAGCAATGTGTACGGGGTCGCCCAGACCAACTGGAAAAACAAGCATTTATGGTATGCTTTGGGCTTATTTATTCTTTCATGTCTATCGAAAGGTATGGCGGTGATTTTACCAGTTGTATTTTTAATTACCGATTATTTCTTGTTAAACCGCAAGCAAATCATCAAAATTGGCATTGAAAAGACTCCGTTTTTTATCGTTTCTTTGATTACTGGTATTATTTCCATCAAAGCCCAAAGTGATGCAGGAGCCAATGCCACGAAGGTAATTTCTGATGCCTATTCTTTCTCAGAACGCTTTTTTATGATTAATTATGGCGTTTTGTATTACTGGATAAAAATGGTTTTACCTACTAATCTCATTGCTTTTTATCCATATCCACAAAAACCTACGGGAGCAATTCCTTCCATTTATTATTCCGCATTTGCAGGAGTGTTAGTTCTGGCAATTACCCTGTTTTGGGCAGGACGTAAGAATAAATTGGTTTGGTGGGGAGGACTTTATTTCCTCATCGTAATCTTCCCAGTTTCGCAAGTTTTGCCCGTGGGTAGTGCCTTGATGGCTGACCGTTATTTCTACGTTTCTTCGATTGGTCCATTGGTTATTTTAGCCGTTTTAGCCAATCGTTTGTATCAAAAAGCGGCTACCAATAAACTTATGCCTGGTATTGGAGCGGTGCTTTTATTGGGCTTAACGTTTCTATCTTTCAATCAATCAACCAAATGGAAAGATACGTTGACTTTGTTTACGCCCATCTACGAAAAACACCCCACCGACCCGATGGTTACGAGTAACATGGGTTGGTATTGGTTTGGTAAAAAAGACAACGAAAAAGCCAAATTTTATTTTGAAGAAACCCACAAAACGACCTTCAAAACGGCAGATGTTCATACGGCATTGGGGCAGATTTATTTTGATGAAAAGAAATATGATTTAACGGTCGATAACTTCGAGGCGGCTCTGAAAATTAAGCCAAAAGAAATGAAAAACCTCCACTGGATGCTTGGTGCAGCGTATTATTATACAGGAAAATATAACATTGCCATTGATGAGTCGCAGATTGCTTTGGAAAAATCGGACAATAAAAATCAGTTTGCCCACAACATTATGGGTTTATGTTTAGCAAAACAAGGCAAGGAAGACGAAGCTATAAAACGCTATCAAACTGCCATGAATTTAGACGTAAAATTTGCCGACCCACACATCAATATCAGTACCATTTTGAATCATAACGGCGACCATGCAGGTGAAATTAAAGAATTAGAAAAAGCCATTAAAATTGACCCAAAAGTAACCGTTGCCTACAAAAATTTGGGGGTTGCCTATAAATCAATGGGCGACTGGCAAAATGCGGTGAAGGCATGGCAGAAAGGGATTATAGCCGATAAAAAAGATGGAAGTTTTGATTATAACATTGGTTTGGAATACGGACAACACGGTGATTTTCAAAACGGTATTAAAGCCATGCAAAACGCCGTAGCGAAAGGTGACCAAAATGCGGTTACGTTTTTGACTCAGCGGGGGATTCCTTTGAAGTAGGTAAGATTGAATAGACAAAAATCTATTCAATCTTATTATTTTCTATCAAATCATATGCTTGTTGAGCAGTAATATCTCCATAAATCAACTTCATGATGCCTGTTAATGCCGTATCCATCATAACAATATTCGACATTACAATATGTTCAATAATATTAATTGTCAATTCTGAGCTTTTGCAACATATACTGGTTTTATATCTTATCTCTCCATCTTCATAATCCATTTCGAAATTTCCTAAAAAAGAACCATAGTTTATTCGTGTCAAAAGTTCACTCATCAGTGTTCTTCTATCATCTGGAACATTCGCACCACAAATAGATAAAAATATAAACCTTTCTTCTGCTTCACGTACATCTGCGACACACTGAAATGTTCCATTATTACCACTGATATTAATGATTATACGAGATTCCCCTTTAATTGAAGTAAATAGCCACTCTTGTTTCGTAACAAAGTTAATTATTTTTTTAAGCATAAGAATTTACTTTTTTAGTAATTTGAGAGGCATTTGACCTGTTCATTTCCCGTTTATAGTCATAAATATTTACATTATTTATTTCATCAGAATATTGAGATTTGTCAATGAAAATAAATACGCTGTTGTTCATTGGTTTAGGTTTAAAATGCTTCAAATTAGGCATATTACTATAAATCATAGAAGCATATTTTGGAGCTAATGCCTTTGAATATTTATGTGTGGATTGCTTTGCAATAAGCTCCGTTAATTTTTTAAAATTAGGACAATCAACTTCTTCAAAAAAAACATCTCGTTGAGGGAGATAAGACTTTGGTAAGTCTTTCTTCATTATTTCTTTTAAATTATTCCACACTATATTTTCATCAATATCAATTAAATAACAAATAGGTTCATCCGACACAAATAAGTCATAATGAGAAATTTTTGCTTTGATAAATTGATTTAACTTATTAGGATCACAGCGATATACTATCCATCTATTAAATAATATATCCCTGTCAACCCAATCAAATAAGTAAAGATTATTAGTTACAGTATCTTTAAACAAAGTCAATAGTGGACCTTCAAAATTCTGTACATCAACAATGCGAGTGAGAGAATTTTTAAAAATGAGATTGTCTATGTTTTTACCATTTAAAGTTTCCATTTCCATCAAATATTTCCGTAATATTAACAATTTTTAACGATAAATCAGTTCCGTCGTATTCATGGAAGTTAAAATGCGTAAAATTATTCGTTTCTGGCTCTGACCCAATACCGTCAAGCTTCGAAATATTTATTTCTGCAATTTTATTTCCCAAAACTTCTTTGAGCTTAGTTCTTGCTTTTACCAATTTTTTATACCTTTCATATGCTCCAATCTCATGTTTAAACATTGACAAAGCATATCCTTCGCATTGTTTTTCATCAATTCCCAATTGTCGGGCAGGGTTAATAATCAACACTGGTATGAAACTGTCATTATCATTAGAAAAAATCCATCTGAATCCATTATCTTCGATTTCCTTATAAGAATCAGGTGGACAATTTGGATATAAATCAAGGTACTTTTGATACTTAAACTTTTTTGAGTGCATATTAAAATTAATTTATTGTTCAAAAACTTACCCCTTCAAAACCGCCAACTCCCCTCTCACAAAATCCATCAACGATGCAATATGATTTTTTGAGAAATCAAAAGGAATATTGGCAACGGCGTAAATCTCGCCCATTGGTTTGGTATAACCCAATTTCAAGGCGTTCAAATAACCTTCTAAGCCTTTCTGAGGGTTTTCTTTGTAATTTTTCCACACGCCAATCGCTCCTAATTGGGCAATACCGTATTCAATATAATAAAACGGTAACTCAAAAATGTGCAATTGCTTATGCCACATCGTTGCCCTGTATTTTTCTAAACCCGACCAATCTGTGATGCTATCCGCAAATTGCTCATATATACGTATCCATGCCTCGGTGCGTTCTGCGGTATTGTGCGTGGGGTTTTCGTAAATCCAATGTTGGAATTTATCCACCGTTGCCACCCACGGAAGCGTACTGATTATGTCTTCCAAATGTTGAATTTTGGCTCTTTTCAAGTCTTCTTCATTATCAAAATATACATCCCAATGATCCATCGAAATTAACTCCATAGACATCGAAGCTAACTCGGCAACTTCCGATGGGAAATTACGAAACGTATTGAGCGTCAAATCCTTAGTGACGATTGAATGCACCGCATGACCACCTTCGTGGAGCATCGTAATGACATCACGCATCAACGAAGACGCATTCATAAAAATGAACGGGAAGCCAGTTTCTTCCAAAGGATAATTGTATCCACCGGGGGCTTTTCCAACCCTCGATTCCAAATCTAAACGTCCCATTCGCTTCATAATGCGGAGACATTCACCCAAAAATGGATCAAGATTCGTGAAACATTCAATGGTTTTATTCAACAAATCTTCTCCACCATTAAAAGGATGCAGAGCGGGACGACCTTCTGTATCAACGGCTCTATCCCAAGGACGAAGTTCAGCCAATTGCAAAGCAATTTTACGGTCACTCATTAAGTCATTCAAAATAGGAACAACGGTTTCGGCAACGGCTTCGTGGAATACAAAACAGTCATTGCTATTATAATCAAAACGTTTTAATGACGCAAAAGAGTAATCTCTAAAATTTTCAAAACCTGCATTTATAGCCACTTGATGGCGTATTTCAGTCAGTTTGTTGAAGATTTTGTCCATTTTTTCATGGTCAGTATAACGTCTTTCTTGTAGTTTATGATAAACTGATTCACGCAAAGAACGGTCAGTATTTTCCAAGAAAACGCTGGCTTGTTGGAGCGTTTTTACTTGTCCATCAAGCTCAACCGTCATTGCTCCAACCATTGCTTGATACTCACTTGAAAGGTTTTGAATTTCAGTAAAAAGTGGAATATTTTCATTTCTAAAAATTTCCGTCGCTTTCTTCATACCACGAATTGTGATGTCGAATCCAGAATCCTTTAATTCGCCCAAAAATGGATTTTCGAGTGTTTTTTGATTTAGAATATCATCATATTCAGCTAATTGCGGTTGAATTTCACCTACGAATTGGTCAAAATGAGCCTTTATTTCTTTATCGCCCGTATCGCAAGTCATTTTGATATATCGCCATGCAAAATTCTCAGAAAGATAACTTTCTAATTCAGAACGGTCGGCAAAAAACTTGCGTAAATCTTCTGCATTTGAGACGCTACGACTAACTAAGTTTTCATAAAAAGGCTTTACGCTTTCCCAAGTTGTGAGTTCAAACTCTTCGCCTAAAAATTTGCGGATGGGCGGGGTGGTGGATATGGTTTGTTGCATTTGGTTTTTATTTAGTAAATCGAAATTTCATTTCGAGCATTGTGCGAAGTCGAAGCTTCAGATTGCATTTTCCAAAAGTAATAGATTTCGTTTGATTGAGTAGAAATCATTTGAAAAATGTAACTTTGCCGTTCACTTAATAACATAAATAGATGCCGCTCACCAAAGAACAAGTCCTTAAACAATACTACGGATACGATAAATTCAGACCGCTTCAAGCCGATATTATTGATTGGGTTTTGTATGGACAAGATGCGATGGTTTTGATGCCAACGGGTGGTGGAAAATCGGTATGTTTTCAAATTCCTGCCCTCATCATGCAGGGACTTACCCTCGTGATTTCGCCCTTGATTGCCCTCATGCACGACCAAGTGCAAGCCCTCAAAGCTAATGGAATTCCTTCGGCGTATTTAAACTCTTCTTTGGATGGAAATCAACAAGCTATCATCGAACGACAAGTCCGTGATGGTGATTTAAAATTGTTATATATTTCTCCCGAAAAATTATTTACACAAGGCTATTTAAATTGGATTAAGTCATTGAATATCAGTTTATTCGCTGTCGATGAATCGCACTGCGTTTCCACTTGGGGACATGATTTTAGACCTGAATACACCAAGTTACACGTACTAAAAGAAGCCTTTCCTAACGTGCCTGTTATTGCCCTAACTGCCACCGCTGACCGTGTTACTCGCAAGGATATTCTCACACAATTGGGCATTCCAGAAGCTAAAACTTTCATTTCTTCTTTTGATAGACCTAACCTTTCGCTGTCAGTTTTACCTGGAAGAAATCGGATTAAAATTATTCAAAATTTTGTGGCAGAACGTCCTCGACAACCAGGTATTATTTACTGTTTGAGTCGTAAAAATACGGAGACTGTTGCCGAGGCTTTGCAGAAAGCGGGTATCAAGGCAAAGTTCTATCACGCAGGAATGCCCGCAGCTGACCGCTCGAAAGTTCAGGATGCTTTTATTCGGGACGATGTGCAGGTGATTGTGGCAACGATTGCTTTTGGAATGGGGATTGATAAATCCAATGTGCGTTGGGTAATTCATTATTCGATGCCCTCAAACGTGGAGAGTTATTATCAAGAAATTGGTCGGGCAGGTCGTGATGGTGTGAAGGCTGAAACGCTTCTTTTTTATACCTATCAGGATGTAATGATGAGGAAAGACATGATTGCGAATTCCGAATTACCCGCAGAAATGAAGGAAGTTCAGAACGCAAAGTTGGACAGAATGAAGCAATATGCCGAAGCGGAAATATGCCGAAGACGGATTTTATTGAGTTATTTTAATGAGGAAGTAACCCGTGATTGTGGCAATTGCGATGTCTGCAAAAACCCTCCCATGCGATTTGATGCTACATTATTGGCTCAAAAAGCACTTTCTGCCATGGCTCGTACCAACGAAAAAGTGGCAATGACGATGGTGATTGATATTTTGAGAGGATCGAACAATAAACGTATCATTGACAACCGTTACCACGAAATAAAAACTTTCGGGGCAGGAAAAGAATTGAAAGCGGATGAGTGGGCGGATTATCTCCAACAAATGCTCAATTCGGGCGTGATGGATATTGCTTATGACGAAGGACACGCTTATAGATTGAACAATGCTTCTTGGGCGATTTTGAAGGAAGGTCGGAAAGTGCAATTGGTTCGATATAAACCTTTTGAAGAACGTCAGGCAGAACGTGAGGCGGTTGTTCCGAAAGAAAAAACCAAGAAAGAGGTCATAAAAGATGCTCTTTTCGAGAAACTGCGTGAACTTCGGAAGCGTTTGGCAGATGATAAAAACATTCCTCCTTTTGTGATATTCTCGGATGCAACGCTCTCTGATATGTCGCAACAAAAGCCACTTACACAGGATGCTATGTTGAATGTGTCAGGCGTAGGGCAGCAGAAATATCAGCAATACGGGGAAATATTTATTCATGAAATCAAGGCATTTTTGAAAAGTGTGAAGTAAAAATTAAGGATGGTTATTAGGTATATACGTAAGAAACAGTATTTTTGCGTATGGTCTTGTTAATCAATTAATTCCACAACTTCAATTACAAAAAAATGAACATTGTAAAACAAATCCCAACTTACTTATTAGGTGCATTATTCGTCTTTGGCGGTGCCGCTTTTTTATTCAAAATTGTCCCAGAGCAACCCATGACAGGCGATGCAGAAACTTTCATGAAATTATTTGGTAGTACGGGCTATATGACCGTTATCAAAATATGTGAACTACTCTTTGGGATTTTGGTTTTAATTCCTAAAACTCGTGCATTGGGTTTAATATTACTCGCTCCAATCGTGGTGAATATTCTTATTTTTGAATTACATATTGCAAAACAACCAGGCATTGGCGTTGCCTTAGTAGTTGTAACGGCTTTAGCAATGTATTTTAACAAAGAAAAATATTCGAGTATTCTTTCGTAATGATTTACTGATGTTACGTGACTTGATTTTACGTAACATCAGTACACCCTTATTCATAATGACAGAATCTAAACAAATTCAATCCCCTTCTTCCCCGCATCCGCCACAAAATTCTTCACAAATTGTTCTTGTTCTTTTTCGCAAATCATCAAAACATTATCATATTCTGCCACAATGTAACCATCTAACCCTTGCACAACGACCAATCTATCTTTTGGCGTTTTGATGATACTATTTGTTACGCCATAAAGCATCGTTTGTCCATCCACAACGTTTTCATTTTCGTCTTTTTCTGATACTTCATACAACGATTTCCAAGTACCTAAATCCGACCAACCGAAATCTCCCATAACCATAAAAACATTATCAGCTTTCTCCATTACGGCATAATCAATTGAAATACTTTCACAGGTTTTGTATTCTTCGTTAATAAAATCCGTTTCACTATCAGTAAAATACGAACCTTCGCCTCTCGTAAAAATCTCATGAATCGCTGGGCTTGTCTTGGCAAATGCCTTTTTAATGGCTTGCACATTCCAAACAAAAATTCCTGCATTCCAAACGTATTCGCCACTGGTTACGAAGAGTTTCGCCAACTCCAAATTTGGCTTTTCACGGAAAGTTTTTACCTTTTTTACCTCTTCTTCTGACTGCACGTATTGAATGTATCCGTAACCTGTATCTGGGCGAGTAGGCGTGATTCCCAACGTCACCAAAACATCATCTTTTGCCGAGGCTTCGAGGGCAATATTGATACGTTTTTCAAATTCTTTTTCCCGTAAAATAATATGATCGGCGGGGGCAATTACAATATTTGCTTGTGGATTTTTCAACCCAATTTTATAACAAGCATACGCCACGCAGGGGGCAGTATTCCTACGAGATGGCTCAGCAAGTATCTGACTATCAGCCATAAAAGGCAATTGCTCTTTGATGATGTCGATATAATCTGCACTCGTTACAATGTAGATATTTTCCTTTGGACAAATATCCTCAAAACGGTCGGCAGTTTGTTGCAAAAGTGTTCTTCCCGTACCGAGAACATCATGAAATTGCTTCGGATTTTTTGAGCGGCTGAAGGGCCAGAAGCGAGTTCCAACACCACCCGCCATGATTACTACATAGTTATTATTCATACCTTATTAGCTTTGAGTTATGAGCATTGAGCCATGAGCTAAAAGCACTGTGTTTTATTTTTAGATTTACTTTTTTACTATTTCCGAATTTGCTCAAAGCTCACTTCTCATGGCTCACAGCTAAGTATTTTTCTACTCTATTTGCTAAATTTTCTCTGATATTCACATAGAAAAAGTTAATGTCAGCAATGTGCCAACTTTCATTTTTCACAAGTTTACTACCCTTAATATTCGGTCTATTTACCCATACCATACCTTGATGATTCTGAGCATCCACAATGTTAGGGTACATCGTAAATTTTGGACCCACTCCTCCTCTATTCAAACTTGCGGGTGCGTATGTCGAATCTAACGTCCACGTAAGCGGATTTGTACTTACTGCAGTATTCGTACCAAATTTGTGCCACTTTGGATAATAATTTTTCCCATACGTGTTCCAAGAAATGAAACAACCCGTTTCATCGCCCGTTTTACAAGGTTCTATGCTTTCAAAAACATTCGGTTGCGTGGCTATTCCAATGATATATGCTGCCACTAATTGTTTTTGAAGCGGTTTGTTATCAAAAAACTCTTTGATTAATCTCGTGGCGTGCGTAGTTCCTTGACTGTGCGAAGCAATCACAATGGGGCGACCTTGATTGTAATTTTTAAGATAATACTCAAAAGATGCTTTCACATCTGAATACGCCAAATCTAAGGCTTTCTTTTTATCGTCCTTATCAGTCGTTACATAAGCGTGATAATTTGCTTGACGATACCGAGGGGCATAAATTTTCCCCGAACCATTGAAAGCCGATGCTTGATTAAGAATCGTAGAATTATCCACTGATTCATTCATCTTGGCATCGTTCACGTCCGCATTCCATTCATACTGATTTGTAGGCTTTTTCGTAAAAATGGTTGGATGCAAGAAAAACACATCAACTTTTGCCTCCGCTTGTCCGTCTTTTAAGTCAGATTTTAAAGGAACTTGGTCGGCAGGGTCATTTTTTGTGGGAAGCGATGCCCAATTCTCATTTTTTGAATAATCAGGAGCCAACGGAATTAAATTTTCTGAAAAATGACTCTTTAATTGATAAGGCGTTTTGTTACAGCCTGATAATGAGACGATTAAGAGAAATAGAAATAAAAACAGACATTTGTAAGAATTCATAAAGGCATAATTTTTGTATAATTTTTTGAAAAAGTAGTAAAATTTTTGGTATGCTTGCATAATATTTTAAAAATTTAATCTAAATTTTCCAGAAAAAGTTGCAATTTTGTATTACAAAATTAAAGCATTTTAACCTTAATTCACTAAAAAGTCATTTTATGAAGAACTTTTTTACAAAACTCCGATTGAGTTTTATTGCCTCAATCATGTTGCTTGCGGCATCGTCGTTTGCACAGACAAAAATTTCGGGTAAAGTTAGCGACGGAGCCACGAAGGAATCACTCATTGGCGTTAGTATCGCCGTGAAAGGAAAGGTTATCGGTACAATTTCGGATACGAAAGGAAATTTTGCCCTATCAACCACCACACCCACTCCATTTACCATTTCTGTTTCAAGCATTGGTTACAAAACACAGGAAATAACTGTTACAGGAGCAAAAACGGATTTTGACATCAAGATGGATGAACAAAACATTATGGGTCAGGAAATTGTTGTTTCGGCTTCACGTGTGGAAGAAAGTGTAATGAAATCACCCGTTTCGGTCGAAAAAATGGACTTGCGTGCTATTCAAAACACGCCAGGAGCTTCCTTTTATGATGCCATTAAAAACTTGAAGGGAGTTGATGTAAACACACAGAGTTTGACGTTTTCATCAATTACAACTCGTGGTTTCAACGGAAATGGTAATCCAAGAGTTGTTCAATTGGTGGACGGAATGGATAATCAAGCACCTGGTTTGAACTTTGCAGTAGGAAATATCGTGGGTATCAGTGAATTAGACTTAGAAAGTGTTGAATTAATTCCAGGTGCGGCATCGGCTCTTTATGGCCCAAATGCCATGAACGGAATTATCTTGATGAACTCGAAAAGTCCATTTTTATACCAAGGATTGAGTGCCAACGTAAAACTTGGAACAATGAACGAAAACGGTCGTACAACCCCTTCAACGGGTTATACAGATTTCGCTTTACGTTACGCAAAAGCATTCAACAACAAATTTGCGTTCAAGGTTAACGTTGCTTATTTAGAAGCACAAGATTGGCAAGCAAATAATTTCAATAACCAAAGTTTAAGAAATGGCTTTGGTCCAAACCAAGGAACAAGAGCAACAGACCAAGGTTATGACGGTATCAACGTTTATGGGGATGAAGGGTCTCAAGGTTTGAACTTTCGTACGGTTTTAAGTCCGATTTTAGGAGCACCAGCAGGAGCTAATCCTTTAAATGATGGAATTCGGAATATTTCGAGACTGACAGGCGGTTTATTAACACCAACAGCAATTTTTAATTCTGTTTTCCCAAATAATACTGTTTTCGTTTCACGTACAGGATATGAAGAAAATTCAATAGCAGACTATACAACTAAAAGTTTAAAATTGAACGCTGCATTGCACTATCGCATCAATGATAAAATTGAAGCTGTTATTCAAGGAAATTATGGTTTCGGAACAAGTTTATATACGGGTTCTGACCGTTATTCAATCAAGAATTTCACATTATGGCAAGGAAAAGCTGAATTGAAAGGTTCAAATTTTTATCTTCGTGGTTACACAACCCAAGAAAATTCAGGCGATTCTTATGCTAATTCATTGTTAGCTCAAGGAATTAATGAGGCATGGAAGAAAAGTGAGGCATGGTACGGTGATTTCGTAACAGGTTTTGCAGGAACTTATGGTTTAGCCGCTTTAACGGCTTATGGAAATGCTCTTGGTGGTGCTTTGGCAGGTGGTAGAACACCAACAGAAGCAATAACTGCTGCTAATACTGCCGTTGCCGCAGTTAATCCTGCATCGTTTTATGGTTCGGCAAGAGCCAACGCAGATAGAGGTCGTTTCTTACCTGGAACACCCGAATTTAATGCTGCCGCAAATGAATCTAAAAACAGAGCAATTCCAGGTATTTTAGCACCAGCTTCAGCTCGTAAGATCGGTTCTAAATTCAATGATAAAACTGCCATGTATCATTTCGAGGGTATGTATAATTTGACTCAGCAATTTAATGATGCCTTGGAAGTTATCGTGGGAGCGAATTATCGTAATTATGCCTTAAATTCTGGCGGTACACTTTTCGCCTTAGATACTGATGGAAAAGAATTTGGTATCACCGAGTTTGGTGGATATGTGTCTTTGGGTAAGAAAATGTTTGATGATAAATTCAAATTGTCGGGTTCGATGCGTTATGATAAAAATGAAAACTTCGCTGGTCAATTCACGCCACGTATTGCGGGAGTACTTTCTTTGAATGATAACAGCAATTTCCGTGTATCATACCAAACAGGTTTCCGTATGCCAACTACGCAAAATCAGTACATTGATTTATTCGTTGGTAGTTCTCGTCTATTGGGTGGTCTTCCATTCTTGCGTGATAGATATTTGAAAGGACAACAAGCCTATTCACTTATTTCAGTGGCATCAGGTGCTGCTCCACAGGCTGTGACGTTTGCAGAATATAAGCCAGAGAAAGTTGGAACTTGGGAAATTGGTTATAAAGGCTTATTGGGCAAAAAGTTATTTGTGGATGCTTACTATTATGCAAGTACATATACAGACTTTATCAATGGTCAGGTAGTTACAACTGCAAACAAAGCAGCAGATGTTAATGCGTTAAATGTATTCTCAATTTCTACAAACACCACCGTTGATGTGAAAACAGCAGGTTGGGGCTTAGGATTTGATTATTCATTGCCAGGAGGTTTTGCTTTGGGTTTAAATGGTGCTCGTAATGAAGTAACAAACCAAAAAGACATTCCTGCCGATCAACAGCAGACAGGTTACTCAACGCCTTTATACCGTGTTAATGCGAGCTTATCGAATCGTAACATTGCAAGTTCTGGTTTTGGATTTAATATCACTTGGAGATACCAAGAAGCATTTGATGGCCCTTCTGGAATTGCGAGTACTTTAGTTTCAGCTCAAAGACTTGGTTACGTTCCACAATTCAATACGCTTGATATGCAGATTAGTAAGAGAATTCCAAGTATCAAAACAATCTTAAAAGTGGGTGGAAGCAATGTAATGGGTAATTCTTATGTTACTGGCTACGGAAACCCATCAGTTGGTTCATTGTTTTATGTTGGTTTGACTTTTGATGAGTTGTTGAATAAGTAAAATTTAGATTCGTAAAAATATCAAAAAAGGGGCTTCGTGCCTCTTTTTTGTTTGATTTCGTAATTACAGTAGCTCGAAGTAGCACTGAGCGACTGTAACAAAACCAAAATGAACATACCAAAACCCCTCCTTTTCCTTTTAGTATTTATTCCGCAATTCATTCATGGTCAGATAAATCCAGAGAATGTAACCATTGCCCGAGACTCGTGGGGCGTTCCGCATATTTTTGCGAAAACTGACCCCGAAGTGGCGTATGGATTAGCGTTTGCTCATGCCGAAGATGATTTCAAAACCATTCAATTTACACTTTTGGGTGGTAAGCAATTATTGGGGAGATATTTGGGTAAAAATGGTGCTGCGGTTGATTATGCCGTGGCTTTAATTCGTGCAAGAAAGACCGTGCAGGACAACATAAACACGATTTCACCCGAATATAAAGCCTTGCTTACGGGTTATGTAGAGGGCATAAACGCCTATGCACGAACTCATCCAAAAGAAGTTTTGGTAAAAGGGGCATTCCCCGCAACCATCGAAGACCAATTAACGGCTTCCATGCTTTCCATTGCCTCATTTTCGGGGTTCGACCGTGCTTTGCAGTCAATTTTTAATGGTAAAGTGGCAACTTTGGAACAGTTTCGCCCGAAGGCTTCTAATGCTTTTGCGTTTAGTTCATCGAAAACTACGGATGGCAAAACGTATTTAAACATTAACTCACATCAACCATTGGAAGGTCCCGCTTCTTGGTATGAGGCTCATGTTTGCAGCGAACAGGGCTGGAATGCGTTAGGAGGACTTTTCCCTGGGGCAGCCACAATTTTGCACGGAGTAAACGAAAATTTAGGATGGGCTCATACGGTTAATTATCACGATAAATTGGATTTATATCAATTAGAAATTAACCCCGAAAACAAAAACCAGTATCGTTTTGATAATAAATGGCTTGATTTGGAGGAAGAAACTATAAAGTTAAAAGTGAAGATAAAGGGCATCGTTATTGGCGTGAAAAAGAAGATTTATTGGAGTAAATATGGACCAACTGTTGTGGGAAAAACGGGTACATTTTCACTCAGATTTGCTTCGCTTTTTGATGTGAAACCGATGGAACAATGGTATAGAATGAACAAGTCTAAAAACTTTGCAGAATTCAGTAATGCCTTGAAAATGACCTCAATTCCAGGTTTTAATATTATTTATGCCGATAAAGAAGACAATATTTTCTATATTTCAAACGGAAAAATCCCCATCAGAAATCCAAAATTTAATTGGACTGGAACACTATCTGGAAATACTTCAGAAAACCTTTGGGAAAACTATCATCCGCTTCAAAATCTACCGCAAATCTTGAATCCAAAAGCTGGTTATGTTTACAATTCAAACAACACGCCATATAGTGCCACTGCCCCCGATGAGAATTTGAAACCCGAAAATTTTGATGCCACGATGGGAATGGAACGCTGGGAAACCAATCGAAGTACACGATTTATGGAATTGGTTTCGCAGTATCAGAAAGTGAGTTACGATGATTTTAAGAAGATAAAATACGATTTGCAATTACCCACAAAAATGAGTTATTTTATTGATGAAACCGCCTTATACACCTTAAAATCAGATGATTATCCAGAATTGAAACGTACTATTGAAAAAATTCAAAATTGGAATAAACGTGCAGAAGCAGACAATCCAGATGCAGCAGTTTTTAAATTATTTTACGATTATTGTAATGAAAAATATTACCTACGAGATGGAAATATTCAGAAATTGAGTATTGAGCATTGTTTAGAAGGAATACGTTTTGCTCAAAATCATTTATTGAAAAACTTTGGAACGGTGGATGTGAAATTAGGGGATATTCAAAAGTTAGTGCGTGAAAAAAAAGAATTACCTATTTTTGGAATTCCTGATGTGTTGGCTGCGATGGGAACTGTGCCTTATAAAAACGGTAAATTCAGAGCAAATGCGGGTGAATCATACATTGAGTTAGTAAAATTCTCGAAAGATGCTTTACCCGAAATCGAAAGTATTAATTGCTACGGAGCATCTAATCATCCCGATAGTCCACACTATGCAGACCAAATGGGATTATTTTCACAACAAAAAACCAAGAAAATGACCTTGGATAAAAATGTGGTTTTGCAAGAAGCGAAGCGGGTTTATCATCCGCAATAAATCTCAATAACCGCTGACAAGGCCAAAAGCCGTTGTCAGCAATTCCATTGTGGGGTAAGTCCAAAACTCTGACAACGGCTTTTCGCCTTGCCAGCGGTTATTGGAGAAACGTGATTATTTCCAATTAAACCTTTTTGCAAATTTCTCAGTTAATACCTCACAAACAAAAATCAAATATTCTAATGAAAAAATTACTTTTAACCCTTGTAGTTTCAACTGTAAGCTATTTTGGCTTTTCGCAAAGTTGTTGTTCATCCGTTTCAAAAGCCGATTGCAATAAAGACGATATGCAATTGATGGCTTCGACAAAAGAATTTCAAAAAGCTCATGACTCTCCGCTTCCATACACGCACGTAAGCATGGCAGGTGGTGAAATGATTAAATTCAAAACGCCTGATGGAAGCATGGCGAATGCCTATTTGATTAAATCTGCCACAAACTCGAACAAATATCTTTTTGTTTATCAAGAGTGGTGGGGATTGAACGATTACATTAAAAAACAATCCGAAACATTTTATAACGACTTGAAAGATGTAAATGTAATGGCAATAGATATGTATGACGGAAAGGTGGCAATAAGTCCAGACGAAGCGGGTAAATTGATGGGAGGAGCTGACCAAAAGCGTTTGGCATCCATCATTCAAGGAGGAATTGATTACGCTGGAAAAGATGCTAAAATTGCTTCGGTGGGTTGGTGTTTTGGCGGTGGACTGTCGTTAAAATCAGCCTTATTAGAAGGCAAACAGGCGGTTGGTTGCGTGATGTATTACGGAATGCCCGAGAAAGACGTTGAGAAACTAAAAACACTTAATTGTGATGTTTTAGGGCTTTTTGCAGCAAAAGAACAATGGATTTCACCCGCAGTTGTGGCTCAATTTGAGAAAGACATGGCATCGGCTGGCAAAACAGTGAAAGTAAAAAGCTATGATGCTGAACACGCTTTTGCCAATCCTTCAAACCCAAAGTATGACAAAGAAGCAGGAGACGATGCTTATAAATTAGCAATTAATTATCTGAAAAGTAAGTTTTAGAAAAAGTTAGAGAAGTTGTGGAAGCTAAAAAGTTAGAGAGGTTGTTGAGTCTTAAAACTCTTCAACTTTTCTAACTTTTTAACTTTATAACTCCCAAAATACAATTTGGCACGGCTTTTTCGTTGTTAATTAGTCAGCATATTTTAATTGAAATTCCATGAAGAAGATACTTTTTTTAACCATTATTTTTGCTTGTTTCCAAGTTGAAACGGAAGCATCGAACAGTGTTTCGCACAAAAAAACGACTATTTCCGAAAAATCATCGGTTTCAAAAACAGTCGTAAAACGTCGTCGTAAGAAAGGTTTTCTGTGGGGATTATTTAAAAAAAATGACTGCGGTTGTCCGAAACATTGATTAGTTTTTAACCTAAAATACCCTTCAAATGCTCTGGTAAAGGAATATTCACACTCAATTCATCCGCAATTGGGGTAAGCCTTTTGCTTGGAATCGGAATCAATCCCGACCAAATCGGTAAATCTTGGTCTTCCTGTTCATCCATCGGCATTCCCGAACGGACTTTTGCCGAAGCCTCCACAATGTCAAAAACCAAAAGCATCGTTTTATCCACTTCTTTCGCTTTCATTGGGCGTAAATAATCCCAACTATTCGGTACGATTTTCTCGGTTAATTCCTTAAAAAACAAGGTTTTTTCTTCGTAATCATCAATTCTTTGAGCATTTGAAAATATCACAACCGAACGATAATTTACTGAATGATTAAAGGCAGATTTTGCCACTACCAAAGCATCCGTTAACATTACTGAGATGCAAACAGGAATTCCTTTCTCAATCTCTCTCAAAAAATGACTTCCTACTGAACCGTGTATGTACAATTTATTTTCTTTACGAACAAAAGCCGTTGGAATACTAAATGGCTGATTATCAACTGAATAACATACTGTGCAAAATAAAGCATCGTCCAAAATCGGAAATACTACGGCTTCGTCATAGCTCATACGCTGATTTGCATATCGGCTTGGGGTAGTGCGGGGTGTTTTTTCTAACATAAATTTCGTTGTTTGTTACGGGCAACGTTCCGCATCGTTTTCCGATGTTCGGGGAGATACAAAAATTAACCAAAAATCTGATTATTAGTATTTTACATTTTTAATTCGTCTAAATTGTCAACATAAAAAGAATATTCAAATTGTGTCATGCCGATTTTGGGGTAATATTCTCGGGCTGTAGGAGCAGCCAATAAAATCAATTTGCCATCGGGGACAAGTTTCTTAGTTTCAGCAATTAATCTTTTGCCAATACCCAAATGTTGAAACGCTACATCAACTGCCAAATCAGATAAATAAGTAGCAAAGGCAAAGTCGGATAATGACCTTGAAACGCCCACTAATTTGCCATTAAAACGTGCTGTGAGCATTATATCTGCATTTTTGCACATCTTCTCTAACTTATCATAATCGTTAATAGGTCGTCTTTCACCGAGCGTACTTCTTACCAAAACATCACGAAATTCGGCTACGCTCAAATCTTTTTCTACTTGATATGTTATTTCCATGCTTTTTTAATTTCTCAATAAACAAACTCCCCAAACTCAGATTTTATTGTAACTCCTTTACCCTCAGCACTTTCCACCCTTCCAATTATCTGAGCATTGATTCCGAATGATTTTGAAATATCAATAACCGTCTGTGCATATTGGGGATTTATGTATATTTCCAAACGATGTCCCATGTTGAAAACTTTGTACATTTCTTTATAATCCGTTCCAGATTCGGCTTGAATCATTTTGAAAAGTGGAGGCAGTTCAAACAGATTATCTTTGATGATATGAACATTATCCACAAAATGCAAAACCTTCGTTTGAGCCCCACCTGAACAATGAACCATACCGTGAATCACGGGACGTAATTCATTCAACAACGCCTTTACAACGGGGGCATACGTGCGAGTAGGCGAAAGAATCAATTGTCCCACATTCAAAGGACTGCCGTCCACTGAATCAGTCAATTTTTTTGAACCACTATAAATTAGTTCTTGCGGAACGGCAGGATCAAAACTTTCTGTGTATTTTGTCGCTAAATAATGCCCTAAAACATCATGACGAGCAGAAGTTAATCCATTTGAACCCATACCACCGTTGTAAACTTTCTCATAATTGGCTTGTCCGTCCGAAGCCAAACCAACAATTACATCTCCGTCTTGAATGGTATGATTTGAAATCACATCGGCACGTTTCATGCGGGCAACGACGGTAGAATCCACGATGATAGTTCGCACTAAATCACCTACATCGGCAGTTTCGCCACCCGTACTCCAAATCCCGATGCCATTATCACGAAGCATCTCCAAAACCTCTTCCGTTCCGTTGATGAGTTCAGCAATAATTTCACCTGAAATTAGGTTTTTATTACGACCTATCGTGCTGGATAAGAGCATATTATCGGTTGCTCCCACGCAAATCATGTCATCCGTGTTCATCACAACGGCATCTTGGGCAATACCTCTCCACACGGAAATATCGCCTGTTTCTTTCCAATAAAGATAGGCTAAGGACGATTTTGTACCCGCTCCATCGGCGTGCATGATGTTGCAATATGCCTCATCTCCGCCCAGCATATCAGGCGAAATTTTACAGAAAGCCTTTGGAAAAAGCCCTTTATCTATTTTTTCGATGGCTTTGTGGACATCTTCTTTGGAGGCAGAAACGCCTCGCTGCATATAGCGATCGGTCATTTTGACAATGAGTGAATGAGAGATTGAATGAATGAGTGAATAGGCTGGTATTCAAATATTTTTACTCAATCAGATTTAAAAGTAAAGTCTTCTGTTTGGAGGACTTTGTTTCATAATTTATCTATATTTTCCTTAACAAAAGCTAAAAACTCCTCTGTCCAAGCAATCATTTCTTGTACTTCTTCTTTTGTGAAACTGCTTATTAAGTCATAATCGGCGGTTTGACGTTTTGTCATTAATTGACTTAAATAATACCCATATTTATCAGGAATTAATTGAGTTTTTATATACAATTCTGAAAATTTTGATTTTACGCCTGAATGCGTTTTTACGAAGATATTTTTCTCAAATAGTAAACCTCTTGCAAGCCAAAAATAAGAATAGTAGCATCTATTGACCACAGCAAGTAAATGGTCAAGTTTTAAATTGTCCTTAGCTGTTTCTAAAAAGTCATCAGCTTTAAGAATGGCATTTTGTAAATTAGATTCCATAAATTAATTGCCCATCTTTTCTGATAAATCGAAAAATGTATTCGTCTGACGTTGTGAAGCGGTTTAAAGATGTTGGGAAAACGGATAAGTCAATGCTATATTTTAGAAATAATTTCCATAATGAATAACCGATAGCATCTTGCTCTTTATTAGTTTTTACCTCCTCATCATTCAAAACCACCAATAAATCCACATCCGACTCATCATTGGCTTCTCCACGGGCATACGAACCGAAGAGAATTATCTTCGCCAAACGGTTGCCATAATGTGCTTTGGCTTGTTCCGTAAATTCTGCAATGATTGGCTGAATGTCTTTCATGAATTATGTTAAGATTTTGGAAAATCGTGCTACATTTCATACAAATTTAAAAACCTTCTTTCACTTCCTCCTTCTTTTTCTCGTCTTTTTTCACTTCATCCTTTTTCACGACTTTTTTGCCCTTCTCGGTTTTGGTTCTGAACGTATCGGTGAAATGCTCGGTAAAGGCAAATTTTTCTTCTGCCCCAACGCCCAAGAAAGCGTAGGCATTTTTGCCACTTCCCTTCTTAACTCCTTTCGATTTGGCGGCTACGGCATTATTAAATTCACCGTCGGATGAGATTACGCCCATTTCATTTTTCAAATATCCCATGAAATACCAAACATCGGTTGAAGGTTCTAAATACAAATAAAATTCATCTCCTTCGGGTGTTTTTTTGATTTCAACCATGCCTTCAATTTCCGAATTAATATCTGTTCCTCCGATGCTGGCAATACTCAATTTGCCTACTGAATAAAACGCCGAGGCTTGTTCAGAATATCGCAAGTTTGCCTTAGAAATGACCATTGTGGTATTCAATTTGGCATTTATCGTATGCAAAGGCACGTGTTCATTTTTCAATCTCCGCTCGAATGCGTCAATGGTTTTTCCGCCTAAAATATTGGCTAATTTTGACATTAAATGTTCTTTATCCTCTGGTTCATCAGCACTGGCATTGTCTCTACTATCGAGATTGGTTTTAACAATTTTATCCGCCATGGCTTTCAAAACTTCCACGGGCATTGGAAAATTCAAAACCATCATTTGGTCGAATTTATATTTACCACTATCAACCCTCATCTCCGCAAAACCAGCCGTCTGAACGTAATTTGAAGGATTATAGAAATTAAAATTACCTTCTAATTTCAACGTTCGCTTGTCATCATCATACGTATATCGACTTACCTCATACGACTTATTTTTCTCATCTGGACCAATTTCAAAACGAGAAGTTTTCGGAATATCTCGTAATTGACCATTTACTGTGAAGATATCTTCGTCTTTCGGGTCTTCCTTACTTGTCAAGAAAGTCGTGTATAAGCCCGTAGAGGTGGTTCTGGCGTGTAAACCTGCGTATATCGGAGCATTCAAATCGCCTTTCATGTTAGGTTGAATTTGAATGTTTACATCATCCGTACTATTGCCTTTGTACGCAACCCAATTAACCACATCCGCCCGATTTTTGTATTCTGGTCGCACGAAACCGTTGAGCATCAGGTTTTTATCGGTTGCCACCATCGTGATATCCCCACGATAAAGCACTTTTGGTGACAAGTGGAATTTATCAGTTTGTTCAACCGTTGCTTTTGCTGTGGTAGTATATCCTTTAATTTTTTTACGATTGTCAACGAATGATTCCTTAAAATCGAAATTACCCATTTTGATATTCATCGTGTCACCCGCAAGATTTGGGAAACGGTAGGTGGCATCACCTTCAAACTTTACTCGTGAAATAATTCTGATATTGCCATTCACTAAATTATGGTATCCATTGATAGTATCAATCTGCAATTTGGCGTTATAAAACCCCCGCATTTCAGCATCTCTACGAATAGAAACCAATCCTTTGTCAGGAATGATTTTCGCATCTGCCGACTTAATAAAAGGTACACCAGTGATATTAAGTGACTGTTTATCAATTTCATACAAAGCCTCTGAGCCATTAAATGAAAGTCCTTCTTGCGAGGGTTCGATGGAGGTGAAAGTGGTATTCTTAACATCTCCTTTCATCGTAATGGTTTTCTTATTGATATCCCATTCGGCACTGTTGATAGACGTTCTGTATGCCGTATAGGGGAAGTATAAACTTGTAGAATCGTCCAATTTAAGGTTAATTGGCGTTTTAATACTGACCAAACCCGTGGCTAAATTAAAGCTAACGTTCATATTATTACCCAACAAAGCGGGTTTGGAAACCTTTAAATTATTCCCGACCGAAAGCGTTGCCATGTCTGCTGTGAAGGCTTCTTTTCCGAATTTAATATTATCAGATTGTGTCTCAGAATCTTGGCGTTTCACTTTTCCAAAACCAAATAATCCCGTTTGACGCACCAATAATTTTCCTTCTAATTTTGAACTGGCGGCATAAAAATCAAACGAATTTCCTTTGGTTTCAATCAACATACTATCCGACTTAGGTTGCCATTTTAAGGAGTAATTTTTAATATCAACTTTCGTGTAATATGAAGCTCCTGCCGTGCCTTCATTAATAATTCCCGTTGTACCATTTGCCGTTACAGAATCAAGGGTAAAGAGGGCATATTTTGCTTGAATTTGGGAAGTCAGATGGTTGATTTCACACTCGGCATGAAGCCCTTGTTTATCCATTAAAAGGGGTTTATCGAACTTTACAAAGGTTTTTGAATTATAAACATTATATTTTCCTTCCTGCACTTTATGACTAAAACCTAAGGAGTTATCAGGCATTGAAATCAACGTTTCTTTGAATGGAGGAAAAATTCCGTCCGAATTAAACGTACCTACAAAATCAATATCTTTGATGTTTAAACTATCAAAATCAATGCTTGGAACTTTGAAAAATACCTTTTTACTATACACACCATTCGCACGATAGGGATGATCGAAATAGGCTATTACACCCGTAGGCACAACCAAACGAGGATATTCAACCAATCGCTGACGACCCGATTTATTGTCTGGTTTATTAATATAAATAACACCCGCCTCGTACTTCAAATCGCCCCCAATTTCGGTTCGCCCTTTTTTCGCTAATTCTTTTTGTGGAACAAAAGTAATGGAGTCAATTTTGTTTAGTTTAACGCTAAATTCTCCGTAATTAAATGATAAGTCTTTACCTCTAAATCGGAAATTTCCTGTTTTCAATTCTCCACTAATTCCAAAATTTCTATCCTTATTTACTTTGATAATATTATCATAAGGAGCCATGAAAACATTTAATGAATCGGAAAGATAAAACTGCTTTACCCCTCTGACAATCAATTGATTATCTTTCAAATTCAAACTTGCATTTGAAGTCGTATCCTTTGCATTGGAGGAATAATAAGAAGGAATCAAGAAATTGTCATAATCCTTTCTGGCTCCGTAAGCCGCCAAATTATGCACGCCTTTTCGGGATAATTTCAACGTCTCTACCTCTGGATCATACTCAAAATAACCTTTTTGCATCATCTCTAAAAACACGGGTCTCAGAGCCGCCGCATCCTTATTGAAAGCCTTGGTGAGATCAGTAAGTGTAGTGTATTGAAGATTATTCTTACGGATATAACTCGAAACAACCAAAAGCGGATTAAAGCTATAATTGGCTGAAATCTGAGCAAAACGTTCTGGATTGTAATAGTCAAATGACTCGAAAAGGGCAGGCACAACGTTCTTTGCCGTGAGAATTGAGAAGTCCATTCGTTGATTGTTCATATTCCAACTCATGGCATCGGCTGTTATGTCTAATTTATGATAACTATCTGAATATGAAGACTCTCTGAATCCTCCAGCATCCACTTTATTCAGTCGGAGAATGAAATTTTTACGGTTATAATTCACTTTCACCGAAGGATGATACAAGGAATCAGTGCCAGCAAAATAGCCCGTAAAAATTGCCGTTGGAGAAAGAATTAAAGAATCACCTATTTCAAAGCGTTTACTGGTAACTCTAAAAGCAATTTTTCCATCTTTCTTGATAATAATTGTGGCATATTTCGACTGTAAAGATGAACTTGAAATCTTATTGCCAACCATCGTAAAACCACCTTTATAGTCAATATCGCCACTATTTTTCAAAATGACATCGTTCTGCATCGACATAAATCTTGGATAGAGCGTTGGAGCATTTTTAGCCCGTTTCTTACTCACAAATTCAAAGATTCCTTTAATCGGAACATTCAATTTTTGGTTATTGGTAATAGTAGCAAACTCCGAAGTAATTTTCGGATTTCTTATCTCCATATTGTAGTTGTTCAAGGTGGCAAAAACCTCTGGCATACCTACATTTTCCCACGAGAAAGCCCCACCTGTTCCCAATAAAATACCCTCTTTTATGCTCAATATTGGAGAAGTATTTTTTAAGGTAACAGAGTCGTTGGCTGTAACAATTACCAAATCAATTTTAAAGAATTCGATGACAGGTCCAGGGTTCAAAAATTGGGTAGCAGATTCCTCAACTTGGGCCTGTGTGGGAGTGGCATTTCCGCCCGTAGGAAGTGGGGCATCCCAATCCTCCCAAGCATTCGTTTTCTTTTCGGGTTCGGGTGTTGCAGTCGTGGGCAGATTGGGCGTAATAGGCTTTTCTTGCTTATTTATTTCAATTTTTTGTTCATTAAATCTAAACCCAAGTGTGCCATTCAGAGCATATAAACGGTTAAAATTTGTGAAATAAAGGGCTTGATTATTGAAGAATAAACGGCTAATATCAATGTAGCGAAGAGTCGTTTTTGTATCTCCAGTTTCAACGGTTTTACGAAGCGTTTCTAAGAAATTATCCAGTAATGTTTGGGGCATCAAGGATTTATTCACCCCCAAAACAATAGCATCAAAAAGCCCCACAAATTGCGGTGGTTTGTATCCCTTTTTAAACATAAAATTACAGACACTCGCCAACTTACTTTTCTGTGCGTCAGTAAGTTTATCAGAATTCCAAAGTTTGTCAAAATTCTGAGCAATGGATTCAGCCTGTGGATTATTTGAAAGAGCCAAAAAATTCTTCGCATCCGCCAAAAATTCTTCGGGTTTATCTGATAATTTTAGTCCTTGTGCATTTGAAAAAAAATATCCCAACACGAGCATAAAGCTCAGTAACAACGATTTGATGTTCATAGATTTTACAAAATTATACTTCGTAAAATTAACGAATTGTTAGGATTGATATTTGATTTTGTAATGATAAAGAGTTGGATAAGAAATAAAAAATAGAACACAGATGAACTGTGTCAATTTCTCCGAAGAAACTCAACAAAAAAGACCTCCAAATTTCAGAGGTCTTTTTTGTTGAGTTCATTGCCTAAGCAATGGTAAGTTTTTTTCTACGGATTCTACTAAAACATTTTTCAATCACTTGATAATACATTTTTCCAAATTGTTCGGAACACCACGCTCGCAA
>JAYVIV010000152.1:0-11825 GCA_043769985.1 Arcicella sp. | reverse complement strand
GGCGTAAGAATTGATTGGCTCGTTATGAGGTTTCGGTACGTTAAAAAATCCTGTTGACATTTGATGAAGGGTTTTGTTTGGTGTAAAATTAAGGAAATTGTGTGAAATTGCCATCAAGGCAGATTTCCTAATAAATTAATCATGGAAAATATCCTCATTTGATTGTCCTTCAACTATTTACCTATATATTTGAGAAATCTTACAACAACCACTATTCAACAAATGTCCGAAATCACAAACCCCCACGATAAGTTTTTCAAGGCTTCTTTTTCCCGTTTAGATGTCGTTCAGAGCTTTATTGAAGAAGTTTTCCCTCCACAATATAGGGATAAAATCAATCTCAATTCCCTCAAATTATCGAATACTTCATTTATTGATAATGAACTCTCAGAACATTTAGCGGATTTGGTTTATCATGCCGAATATGCGGGTGAACCTACTTTAATAACGATTCTGTTTGAACATAAATCTTACCAAGAGGATTTTCCAGAAGGACAGTTACTTCGATATATGACCAATATTTGGCGAGAAGAACAAAAACAAAAGAAGGGCAAAAAGCGTAAGGATTCAACGGTTGTTATTCCGATAATTATCCATCATGGAAAGTCGGCTTGGAAAAGAGTTTCGATGAGAAGGCAATTTGGAAATCCTCATCCAGATTTATTGAAATTCTTGCCCGAATTTGATTATTTGTTGTTTTCGCTTAATGATTTTAGTGATTTACAGATTTCTAATTTTAAAAATACTTTTCTCTCAACGGCTGCGATGCTTTTGAAACATAGTAGGGATGAAAAGGCAAAATTTTTACAATTAGAAGCATTTTTGATTGAAAAGATTAAAGCCTTAGATTTAGCTCACGAAAACGATTTTATTGGTACAATCGTTTATTATTTGGAAACTGTTTCCAATTTGACAGCCAAAGAAATAATTATTATCTTTACCAAAGTTTCAACAAATGTAAATAATATTGTTATGACAGCTTACGAAGAAATTAGACTTGAAGAGAGAGAGAATAATACTCTAAATGTTCTAAGAAACTCAATTCAAAATGGCATTTCTGTGGAATTAGTTTCGAAATTACTTGGAATCTCTGTTCAAAAGATTGAGGAGATGATTAACAAGTTAAAAACTTCTAATAATTAATTGCCATGACAGCAACTGAACAGCTAAAACTTGAAGAAAGGGAGAATAACACATTCAACTATGTAAAGGGTTTGATTCAAAATGGTATTTCCCCTGAAATTATTGCAAAATCTTTTGATATATCGATTCAGAAAATTGAAGAAATTATTAGGAGAATTAAAAATACAGGTAATTAACAAAAGAGGCTCTGGAATCAACCAGAGCCTCTTTTAGTTACAATTCAAAATACGGAAATATCTTTTCTAACGTCTTAGCATCTAATAATTTTATTGGTTCAAAGTCCTTTTTTGAAGTAAAATTACCGTGTTGCAATCGGTAAGCAATTATTGATTTTGCTATATATGGGCGTATGTAAAGGTGTTTGAATTCCTGGGCGGTTACTTCATTAATTTTTATTTTTTTTAGCGAAGGATTCTTGATTGTTCCGAATTTCAATATCTCGTCCACTACGGTTGAATCTAAGCCGAATACTTCTTTTACTTGATTTTCTGAGTAAAAACCGCCAACCATATCTCGGTATTTGATAATTCGGGCGGATAATTTTGAGCCAATTCCTTTCAATTTTTTCAAATCGTTAGTATCCGCTCGGTTCAAATCAAAAGCGACTGGTTTAAATAGTTCTTTGTTTGGGATTGTTGTGGAGGCTTTTACTTCAGAATTTGCTTCGGTTTTTGGAAACGATGCAAATCCTCCTCCGCTTGCTGATCTTTCTGGAAGGGTGATGTATGGCTCTAATTTTGAATAAAGATCACTGGGAAAATCATATATTTTTTGAAGGTCTTCTTTTTTACGGAATTGTCCGCCTTTTGTTCGGTAATTAATAATACGTTTTACCATCCATTTTTGAATTCCTAATTCTTCTAATTGAGCTTCTGAGGCTTGATTTGGGTCGAATGGAGCTAATTTAATTGGTTTTGAAGGTGTATTATCCGAATTGTATTTTTCGTATTTATTGGCATAGCGGTCTTGAAAAGCTTCTTTTTTATCGGATTCTTTTACTTCTATTTTCGCCATTAATTCCTCCACACGTTTAGGGTCGATGGTTTTGGATGTTTGGGGATTGTCAGGAAGAAAATCGAAGATAAAAACTGAAATAATCAAAATCACGATTAGGAAAATCATAAACATGAATCCTTTGATTTCGGTCTGATTGAAGGCAAAATAATCCCGTAAATAGAATTTGATTTTTTTGAACATGATTAATTAGTGGTTTTAACTTAATTTTGTGGTGTTAAATTAGTGGATTTCCCGCAAAATCGCAAGGACACAAAATTATTCTTACGATTAATATGTTTTTCACACACGTAAGTTAGACCACAGATGACACGGATTGAACTGAATTTCACTGATAAAATATTAAAAATCCGTGAAAATCTGTTTAATCCGTATTATCCGTGGTCTAATTTTGTAGTAAGAATCTGAATTATGATACTTTATAGCACCAATCATCAAAGTCCTGATGTGTCGTTGGAAGAGGCAGTTTTTAGAGGATTGCCACCTGATAATGGTTTGTATATGCCTCATGTCATTCCGACTTTGCCAACCTCTTTTTTTGAGAATATTGACAAAATGTCGATTACTGAAATTGCTTTTGAAGTATCGAAGGCATTATTAAGTGATGATATTTCTGACGATAACTTGAGAATGATTGTCGAACGGGCCATTAATTTTGATGCTCCCTTGCTTGAAATCGAAGAAAATACTCACGTTTTGGAATTATTCCACGGACCTTCGATGGCTTTTAAGGACTTTGGAGCAAGATTCATGGCTTCGTTGATGTCCTATTTCTTACAAAAATCTCAAAAAGATATTCATATTCTCGTGGCAACTTCGGGCGATACTGGCGGAGCTGTTGCCCAAGGTTTTTATAAGACTCCTGGCATTAAGGTTACCATTTTGTATCCTACTGGGAAAGTTTCCGATATTCAAGAGAAGCAATTGACAACTTTGGGCGAAAACGTTACGGCTTTGGAAGTTGACGGTACTTTTGATGATTGTCAAGCAATGGTAAAGGCTGCATTTTTGGATAAAGATTTATCTTCAAAATTCAATTTAGCCTCGGCTAATTCAATTAATATTAGTCGCTTAATTCCTCAGTCGTTTTATTATTTTAACGCTTTTGCTGAATTGAAACGTCAAGGAAATACCAAACCTGTGGTATTTTGCGTACCGAGTGGCAATTTTGGTAATTTATCGGCAGGTTTAATTGCCAAGCGAATGGGGTTACCTGTGAAAATGTTTGTGGCAGCAACCAATGTGAATAATGCTGTTCCCGAATATTTGAAGACAGGTAATTACAGTTCCAAAACATCGCAGGAAACTATTTCAAATGCGATGGATGTTGGTAATCCTTCTAATTTTATTCGTATGCGTCTGTTGGCAGGTGATGCACATGGGCAAGTAGTGACACACATTACGGGAGATTTTAGTGATGATTCTGACACTCGCAAAGCCATGAAAGAGGTGCATGACCGCACGGGCTACGTGATGTGTCCGCATACTGCAGTGGCTTATTTAGGCTTAAAATCTTATACTGAAACCTTGAATGAAGAAGTGGCGGGCGTTGTACTTTCAACCGCTCATTACGCCAAATTTTTAGATGTCGTAGAAGATACTTTGGGCACAAAGGTTGATGTTCCAGAACGTTTGTCGGCTTTGTTGTCGAAAGAGAAAGTAGCGATTCCGATGAGTAAGGAATTTATTGATTTTAAAAAATATTTATTGTATTGATTTACAGGTAGTTACAATTAAAAACAAGCCCATTTTTCAGTTGAGAAATGGGCTTGTTTTTTGTTTTTTTAAAATTGAAACGGCTTTATCTCATAAAAAAATAAACTTTAAGCTAACTTGACATAGTTGAAATGGCTTTATCTCGTAAAAAAAGTGAGATAAAGCCATTTTAATTTTTAAATCTTCCTATATTTGCCTTCTAAAATTCTCAAAAATATTATTCATGGAAAAGATTATTGGGCGTAAAGAAGAGATAAAAATTTTGCAATCAGTACTGGATTCAAACAAATCTGAATTTGTTGCCGTCTATGGCAGACGTAGAGTTGGTAAAACCTTTTTGATTCGAAATGTTTTGCAAGACACAATTACTTTTCAAGTTACTGGAATGGGCAATGTAAACTTAACGCAACAGCTTACTAATTTCCATATTGCTTTACAAAAACTACAACCTAATAATCAAATCCAACAAGATGGTAATTGGCTCATGGCATTTCAACAATTGATTAGCTATCTCGAATCACATCCTGCGAAAAAGAAAGTTATTTTTATTGATGAATTGCCTTGGTTTGATACAAAAGGTTCAGGATTTATTCAAGCATTAGAACACTTTTGGAACAGTTGGGCTTCTGCCAGAAACGACATAAAATTGATTACCTGTGGTTCTGCCGCTTCTTGGATGATAAATAAATTGATTAATAACAAAGGAGGCCTACACAATCGAATCACGAAAAGGATTCGGGTTGTACCTTTTATGTTGAATGAATGTGAGCAATTTATCCAAAATAATCACTCCGTTTTGGATAGGTATCAAATTATTCAACTTTATATGGTTTTGGGTGGAATTCCATTTTATTGGAATGAAGTTTTAGCGAGTGAAAGTGCCATTCAGAATATCAATAGAATTTGTTTTACTGAAAATGGTGTGTTACGGAAGGAGTTTTCTAATCTTTTCAGTTCGTTGTTTTACAATCCAGAAAAGCATTTAATGGTTGTTAATGCCTTAGCCACCAAAGCAAAAGGTATGACACGGGAGGATATTCTAACTATTACTAAACTTCCAAATGCTGGAAGTTCTACAAAAATATTGGAAGAATTAGAAGAAAGCGGATTTCTAAGAAAATATATTCCGTTTGGTAAGAAATCAAAAAACAGTCTTTATCAATTAGTCGATTTTTATACTTTGTTTTATCTGAAATTTATAGAGGGTACGAGTGTTTTGGATAAAGATTTTTGGATAAATGCCATTGATAACCCACAACATAGAGCGTGGAGCGGGTATGCTTTTGAGCAAGTTTGTCTTTATCATCTTCAACAAATAAAGGAAGGTTTAGGTATTTCGGGCATTCAAACCCACACTTCTTCTTGGCGAAGTACCAATTCAGAAAACGGTTCACAAGTGGATTTAGTGATTGATAGAAGAGACCAAGTGGTTAATTTATGTGAGATGAAATATTCTATTAATCCATTCATTATTGATAAAAAATATGCAGAAGAATTAAGAAATAAAATTGGCACTTTTAAGTACGAAACTAAAACAAGGAAATCCATTTTTTTGACCTTAATTACAACTTTTGGAGTACAGCAAAATAGTCATTCAGCGGGATTGGTTCAAAATAGCCTTACAATGGATGTTCTTTTTAAGGAATAATCTTAAATTCATTAAAAAAGCCTCCAAATTCAAAATTTAGAGGCTTTTTAACATTTTAACTACTCATACATCCCTTCAATCAACTCCTTATATTTTCCATGAATAATTTTTCTTTTTAGCTTCAAAGTCGGGGTTAATTCTCCGCTGTCAATCGTGAAAAGCTTTGGTAGTAATTCTACTTTCTTAACCTGTTCGTATTGAGCAATGTCTTTCATTAAGCCTTTTACTTCCTCATTAAATTTATCCTTAACCTTTTGATTCTTGATAACTTGTGAATCATTTGAATATTCTACGCCATTTCTTGAACACCATTCTTTCAAAGCATTAAAGTCTGGAATTAGTAAGGCTGACGGAAATTTTTGTCCCTCTCCCACCACTATTGCCTGTTCAATCAACATTGACTCTTTCAACTTATTTTCTACCAACTGTGGAGCAACATATTTTCCTCCTGATGTTTTGAAAATTTCTTTTTTACGGTCAGTAATTTTCAAGTATCTCCCCTCCGATAATTCTCCAATATCTCCCGTATGAAACCACCCTTCCGAATCAATTGCTTCCGCTGTGGCTTCTGGTTTTTTGTAGTATCCTTTCATAATTGAAGGTCCTTTCACACAAATTTCACCATCTTCCGCAATTTTTAATTGAACATTTGGTAAAACCGTTCCTACGCAGCCTACTCTAAAATCACTCAAAATACTACTTGAAATTACTGGCGAAGTTTCCGTTAATCCATAACCTTCCGCAATCGGTATGCCTGCCGCCCAGAATACTCTTGAAAGGCGTGGTTGCAATGCTGCCGAACCCGAAGCAATCAATTTAATATTTCCTCCCAACGCTTCTTGCCATTTACTGAAAATGAGTTTTCGAGCAATCTTTAACTGTGTATCATACCACCAACCCATTGGCTTCATTGGGTCGTACCTTAAACCTAAATTTAACGCCCAAAAAAATAGTTGCTTTTTGACTCCCGTTAGTTCATATCCTTTTGCTACTATTTTATCATAAACTTTCTCTAATAGTCTTGGAACAGTGGCAAAAACGTGTGGTTTAACTTCCCTTAAATTATCCGCAATGGTTTCCATACTTTCGGCGTAATAAATTGAAACTCCGTAGTACATGTACATATATACATCAATACGCTCGTATATGTGACACAAAGGAAGAAAACTCAACGCCCTCTCCTCCGAAAGCAAGGGTAAAGATTTCGCTTCAACAATTCCTTCAATATTTGCAATGATATTATTATGGGTCAGCATTACGCCTTTGGGCTGTCCCGTCGTTCCTGATGTATAAATTAGCGTCAGAAGATCGTCTGGCTCAACAGCAACTTTAAAAGGCTCTAATTGGGCTATATCTTCGCCTTTCGCCAAGTCAGTAACTTCTATCCAATTTTTTGCACCATCCACTTTGTCGAAAGTATAAATTCCTTGAATTCCCTCCAATGTCTTAGTTGCCTCATTGACTTTCGCTAATAATTCTTTCCCTGCCACAAAGATAAATTTTACCTCTGCATCATTAAAGATATACCGATAGTCTTCAATGGTAATGGTTGGGTACATCGGTACTGAAACGGCACCTAATTGTTGAACGCCTAATTCTATAAAGTTCCATTCTGGTCGATTAGGAGATATTATAGCAATTTTATCATCTCTTCTTACACCTAATTTCATCAAACCCAGACTTACTTTATTTACCGTTTCGACTAATTCTACTGCACTATATTTTTTCCATTCACCATTTACTTTATTGGCGAAGGCATCGTCCTTATTAACTGGCAAAACACAGTTGGGCAGTAAATCAAACACTCTTGTTACAGATGGGTTATTTTTCATAAAATGAATTTATAATTGTTGATTGGTTATATTCTTTCCTAAATGCAATTTTTAATTTTATTTATTCTAAAACTGTTCAACAAATATAAAGAGGTTTACTTAGATTGAAATAGTATGCAAGCATAATTATTTTATTACTGACCAATAAAAAAGCCCAAATTTCTTTGGGCTTCGTATTAATTTTATTCTTCCTCCTCTTCCTCATTTTGTACTTTAACGATTTCTTTTTTCCCGTCTGAGTATATATACATTAAATCTACTACCTCTCTCATTTCATTTCTGGTCATAATGTAATTTCCATTATCCGTTGGTTTATCATCAATGAATCTTCCTTCGTATCGTTCTCCATTTGGAAAATAAAATGTTCCGCTTCCGTACCTTCTTCCAAGTACATATTCTCCCGAATACATTTTCTGACCATTCGAATAATAATGCGTTCCGAATCCATCTCTTTTTCCATTTCTCCATGAACCTTTATAACTTCCTTGCGTTGGATGTACATAAATGCCATTTCCATTAGCACAATCTCCTGTAACACAACCTGTTCTTGAAACTGAGGTTGTTGTGCTTGTTCTTCCCACTTCAATATCTCTTTCCACCACTTGTCCTTCTCTTTTGGAAGGTCTCGTATCATTTCTAACAATCACTCTACTTTCCTCATTTCTATTGGTTTCTGGATAATTATTTACTTCTGGCTGAATCGGTTTTGTTTGCGGTCTTTGGGGAATTGTTGAAATTCTTGGGTGCATATTTTCCGCCTCATTCCACCCTTTCTGAATGGCAATTAATCGCTTTGATTGTGGAGGATGTGTGGAGGTTACAAATTCACCTTGAAAATGCTTCATGGCTTCTTGAGACTGTGAAAGGTTCGCTCCCATTTCATGTAACCAAAATCCTGAGAAATAATCTGCCTCTAATTCTTTTTCGGGACGGCTTCCTGTTCCATCAATCGTGTGAAAATTAGCATGATGTCCAATTTCATGGGCTAAAATTGAAACTGCACCCCAATCTGTCCGAGTGGTTTCTTCAACTCTACTCAAAAAAGCATTATCGTAAATAATAAATGGCTGACCCTCAATTACGGTTGCAAAACAGTTATCCGTATTTGAACATTGCATTACTTTAAATTTTGAATTGACTTGCCCCATTTTCTTGGCAAATCTTCTTATTACTTCTTCTGCGTGACTATCTGATACAAATCCCTGCATTTGTGGACAAATCTCTTGGGGAGAAATATTTCTTCCAAAATAATTACAAGCAAAATTGATTTTTTTGTTACTCTGTTGACTGAAAGACTGATTTACTAACAATACCGTCAATAAAACGATTAAATTTTGGGTTTTCATGTGGATAAAATTACTTGAATGTGGATAATATTTCGATGTGGTCGATGTGATTTTTACAAGTAAATTTTTATCATGAATTGGGGTTAATTTACCGCAAGGACGGGAGGTCGCAAGGGTTTTATTTTTGTTTATAAATTATTATTACTTATTTCAAAATAATACTACTCAATTAGGAAATTTACTATTAAAACTCTTTACGTCATAGCGTCTTAGCGGTAAAAAAACTTTATCTCAAATTCTTGCGTCACAGCGTCTTAGGGGTAAAAACAAAAACCGTAGGTCTTGAAAACCCACGGTTTGATATAATTACGAAAATGATATTTAGTTTATTGTATCGCCCCTTAAATTTCTAAATCTTTTCCTCGATTCAGCTCCGTAGATACTGCCTGGATATTTTGTTAATAACTCTTGGTATAACTTCATTGCTTTTGCAGGCTGATTTAATTTCTCTTGATAAGTCTTCGCCAAATTATAAATAGCATCATCACCCTTTAATTCAATTGGAAATTTTTGAATGATGGTTTCCAAATCTTTTACTCCTTTTTCTGTATCACCTTGTTTTAAAAAAGTCATAGCTCTGAGGTAAATAATTTCGTCTTCCAATGGATCACCTCTGAATGTTTTTTCCATTTCGTTCAAACTGGAAATTGCTTCCTCGTTTCTGTGTTGAAAAAGTAACAACTCAACATTTGAGTAGGCTTTCATGGCCTTTTCTGTACTGTCGGCTCCTGTATTTTCCATGATTAACAAACTCAATTCCATCGCATCATTCGCAATTTCTCTGGTTGTTGCCTGTTTCAAAATATCCAAAACTTCTTTCGATAATTCAAAATCTCCTCGGAAGTAAGCTAATTTGGCATTTCTTAATTTCGCATCGTAACCCAATGGACTATCTTTCTCAGATTTTTCAACTTGTGAATAAAGTAAGGTTGCTTCCCAGGGTTCAGATTTTAAGACGTAAATATCTCCTAAATCCAATTTACAACGATCAATAAATTGTTGGTCACCGTTAGCCAATTTAATGGCATTTTCTAAAACGACTAACGCAGTATCTTTTTCATTCAAATAAAAAGCATATAACAATCCTTTATTTCTGACAGCTTCGAGCGTTTTCTGATTTGTCCCCAATTCCTCTAACATCTTAGAATATTCAGTTATCAACAATCTAATGTCGGCTGTGTTGATAGGATATACACTTTTAATTACTTCTTCCTTCGCATTTATCAACATTCGTCGCCACAGTGGATAATTTTGATTGCGGGGATATTCCTTTACCAAATACTCAAAAATCTTCCCTGAGTTTACGTAGTCTTTATTTTGTTGTGCTAAAAACCCCAAATCAGTTACTTGCACACCTTCCTTGCGATAACGTCTATCCAAAGCACGTGCCTGTACGAAGGCTTTAAAAAATTCTTTCTTTTGGATTAAATGCCAAATCAAAACTTCGCTATAATAGGATTGGTCTGGGTATTTCTGAACATTAGTATAAAGTATCTTTTCCAATTGTTCAATTTCCTTTTCATCTTTCAATTCATCCTGCAGGATTGACTGTGCCATTTCTCGATTATCAGTCAATAATCCGAATTTCAAGTACTCTTCTATCATTTGCGAAGTTTTGCCTTGAATACGATACAACTTTGCCAATTGTACTGCAAACTTATCAGGTGATTTTGCTTCCTCTCTCGCTTTCTCAATCGTTTGAACTGCCAAATCAAATTGCTGATTTTGTGAGAACTCATTTACCAACTCCATCATTGCTCCATCGTCTGCCTTAACCTTGTCCATTGCAATGGTATATTGCTTTTGAGCTTCCTCTTTTTTATCGGAGATTTCCAACAGGCGTGCATAGTCTGTAATGTACTTTGCATTGCCATCTGAATTTTTGATTTGCTTTTTCACAAATTTTTCAGCCTCATCAAATTCTTTTAATTTGATAAGTGTTTGCAAATACGGTTTGTGAATAGCTTTCGCAGTCTCTTTGTTTTTTGCAAACTTCTGAAAAATAGTCTTTGCTTTTTCATATTCCCCCGCTTTCATATATTCCATTCCCAACTCCGCATCCTGTCCGAAAGTGCCGAATGAAAACATAATCAACCCGAGAACCCCAAATCGTTTCCAAAAACTTTTCAACATAACATTATAATAAATCATTATTTTTTATTTTTAAATTTTTCAAAAAAAAGAAAACTACTATATCTATTATGCTGTGTATATGTGGATATAGTTTGTGGAACATATTTTTCACGAGCCAATGTTTATTTTTCGATATTTATCCACATTAATTGTTAAGTTATCAACACTTAACTGACTGAATAATAGATAGTTTAAATTTTATCAACTCTAATGTGTATAAGTATTGTCTATATATCAACGTCATCCACAATCACTTTGTTGTCTGATAAGTGTGTCGGTAAGTAGGGGTTAAATCGGATAGTTTTCCACGGTCGAAATCCCCTATTTTTTTAATCCACAATGCCTCCAATTCTTTCCACAAAAATACTATTCAAATATCATACCTTATCCACGCTTTTTGATAGTCAATTTATGTTTTTTGCATGGTTATCCACATAGATTTTTGGATAAATTGTTTGGAATTATCTTTTTTCGATTTTATTAGATGCTTGTTTTCGTATTGCTTTTTGGGAAATCGGAAAGTTTGAGTGAGTTGTCCACAAGTTTTCTGTCTATGCGACTCAGTCTGAATTTGGATTCGTCAGATTAGGGGATTATCTGGATTAAAAAAAAGACAATTGACAAAAACTATGTCATTTATTGTGGATTGATTTATTGAACTTTCTGTTTTAATCCAAAAAATCTCCTAATCCCAAGGATCCAAATTCAGACAATCTTATTACTCAACAACAAAATCATACCCTGTCAATTCAAAATTCTGTTTCAATTTAATCTTATCAGGAGAAAATTTGATAATTTCTGGAAGTATATTTTTTTCTAAATCCCCAGCATCCCATTTACCATTTCGATTTTCATCGACAATCATTCTGATATAATATGTACTTGCTTTTACAAAGGCAAATTCATACTTCAATACGTTGTCCAATTTTTGTATAAATTGATATTGTTCATCTAAAAGCTCTACAAAAAAGCCCTTTTTCTTCGGATTTTTTA
>JAYVIV010000151.1:0-22770 GCA_043769985.1 Arcicella sp. | reverse complement strand
GTTAGCACAAGGTTCAGGGGCAATTGTTAATGTGGCATCCATTGCAGGACTGTCTGGTTTTCCGAAAAATGTGGCTTATGCTGCCAGTAAACACGCTGTGGTGGGCATGACAAAATCGGCGGGTTTAGAATACGCAAAAAAGGGCATTAGAGTAAATGCCGCCTGTCCTGTCTTCACCGTTACGCCCATGGTAACTGATATGTTTGATATAATTGGGGATGATATGAAGGACAAAATGGAAGCCTCAATCCCCATGAAACGCTTTGGACAACCCGAAGAAATTGCGGAGGCAATTGTGTGGTTATGTTCAGATGCAGCCTCATTTATCACAGGTCACGCTTTGCCAATTGATGGTGGAATCATGGCGGGATAGCTGCTGGCACACGGATTGAACGGATTAGACACGGATTTTATTTTAATAAAAACTACTAAATCTGTGTCTAATCCGTTCAATCCGTGTGCAATTTAATCTCGCCTATTTCTGGGTATTTTAGTAGTTTTGAGAAATCGGTTTTCCAGAAATCTAAATCTAACAATTGCCCTTCTGTGTCGTGGGTAAGCGTAATCATTACTGGCGTGTTGTCGGTATCAATATATTCCACTTGTATCAAATCTCCTGTATAAGCGTCTGGATTATTGTTCAGACTTATGCTTCCCATTTTCCCTCCTTCATACTCAAAAACGTCTTCGTTAATTGGATAATCAGCTACGTTTAGTTTGAGTTTTTCTAATAAAAAGACGATTAAGTCTCTTTCGTTTTGTCTTATTTTTCTGGTTTGATTCATTTTGTTCTTCTTTTCGTATTTTTGTAAATATACAAGGCAATTTTACGATGGCAAAGAAAAAAGAATGGCGTGAAGGTGAAATGATTTTGACTTTCGGACTTACTAAAATAGGTTTTCCAGATACAACATTGCTGATGGAAGAATGGCTTGACATTAAAGAACCAACACTTAATCAAGGAGAGGAGTATATTTTTGAAAATCTTATCCAAAAAATAAGTAAAGTTCAAACATGGAGTGAAGAAGATTTGAAGATGAAATTTATCAGTCCTATTTTGGAATTGGGAACTGTATTAGAAGAGTCAAAATTTGTCTCTTTTTTTGATGAAAAACTAAAAGCGAAAGTTGGTGAAAATACTTTATCTGTAATGACAGATTTTGTAATTGGGGAAGGAATATTGAATTACATGGTTCGTCCATATTTCCATCTTCAATTATACAAACCAAATAAAGAACCAACGGCTAATTCAATGGCTCAACTATTAGAAGCTTTTTTGATTGGGCAAGCCAAAAATGAAGATGATAAACCGCTTTATGGATGTGAGGTGGTAGGCTCAAACTGGCGATTTGTAACCATTCAAAAAAGAGCTTACTGTGTGTCTCAAAAATTCGATAGTATGGAAAGAAAAGACCTGTTAAAAATCATCTCAATTTTGAGAAAATTTAGAGAAATTTTAGAAACAAAATTACTGTAACCCTATGCTTCTGCATCGGATGTAAAAAAATAAATGAATTACTTAGAAGGATTAAATCAACCCCAACAAGAGGCGGTACAACATATCAACGGACCATTGATGATTATTGCGGGGGCGGGTTCGGGTAAGACACGTGTTCTGACCTATCGCACAGCATACCTTATCGAAAAAGGCATCGACCCATTCCAAATTTTATTATTGACTTTTACCAATAAAGCCGCAGGAGAAATGCGTCAAAGGGTAGAAAAAATTATTGGAAATGATGCCAAAAACCTCTGGATGGGGACTTTTCACTCGGTTTTTGCCAAAATTCTTCGTTTTGATGGAAGGCATTTGGGTTATACTTCTGACTTCTCCATTTATGATACTGACGACTCAAAATCACTTATCCGAAGTATCGTAAAAGAGCGTGGTTTGGATGATAAAGTTTATAAAGCTAACACCGTTTTTAGTCGTATCTCAGGAGCAAAAAATCGTTTGATTGGTCCTGACGAATATGTAAATAATCCAATTATTGCTGCGGACGATACGGCGGCTAAATTGCCTGAAATGGGTAAACTTTACAAGATTTATGCCCTCCGTTGTTTCCAAGCTAATGCCATGGATTTTGACGATTTGTTGTATAATACTAACATCCTTTTTCGTGACCATCCTGCGGTTTTGGATAAATATCAACGCAAATTTAAGTACGTCATGGTGGATGAGTTTCAGGATACAAACGTTTCTCAGTACCTGATTGTCAAGAAGTTATCGGATATTTCTCAGAATCTTTGTGTGGTGGGTGATGATGCACAATCCATCTACGCCTTCCGTGGGGCGAGCATTGATAATATCTTGAATTTGGGGAAAGATTACCCAACCATGACTACCATTAAGTTAGAGCAAAATTACCGTTCTACGCAAAATATCGTGGAAGCCGCCAACTCAATTATTGCCAAAAACAAGAACCAATTACAGAAAACGGTATTTACAGAAAACGAAGAAGGTTCGTTGATTGAATTAGTAAAAGCAAGTTCGGATAATGAAGAAGGGCGTTTGGTTTCAACCCATATTTTTGAATCTAAAATGAACTTGGGGCTTCGGAATACTGATTTTGCGATACTTTACCGTACCAATTCTCAATCCAGAACTTTTGAAGAACAATTACGGAAACTGAATATTAAATATCGAATAATTGGCGGAACTTCCTTCTACCAACGTCGTGAGATTAAGGATTTATTGGCGTATTTCAGATATACCATCAATCAAAATGACGAAGAGGCTTTTAAGCGAATTATTAACCTGCCAAAACGTGGAATTGGTGATACAACGATTGCTAAAATATCCATCACTGCCAACGAACAACAAATTTCGGTTTGGGATGTTGTGTCAAACATCAAACAATACCAAACGGGGCGATTATCCGAAACCATTGATGGCTTTGCTACGCTGATTAAATCGTTCAAAATCATGGCGGAATCGGGTAAAAAAGATGCGTATGAAGTGGCTTCGCATATCGCAAAATCATCGGGTTTATTGAAAGAATTGCACGAAGACAAGACTGTTGAAGGACTTTCAAGATACGAAAACGTGCAAGGATTATTGAACTCCATTAAAGAATTTGTGGATAATCCAGATGAAGGTGTGGAAGACAAAAACCTCAATACGTTCCTGCAAACGGTATCTTTGATGACAACCGCCGACCAAGATGACCCCGATGGCGACAATGACCGAGTAACGATGATGACCATTCACGGAGCAAAGGGTTTGGAGTTCAATCATGTGTATGTGGTGGGGATGGAAGAAGACCTTTTTCCAAGCCAGATGATGCTCCAAAGTCGGGCAGATTTGGAGGAAGAACGTCGTCTTTTCTACGTAGCAGTTACCCGTGCCGAGAAAAAATTAGTGATGTCTTATGCCGAGACAAGATACCAATGGGGACGTTTGAAACCCTGCGAACCGAGCCGTTTTTTAGATGAAATTGACCCTAAATATTTGCAATTTGCCAAAAATATTCGCCGTGCCGTTGAAGAGACTCATCGTTTGCCACAAGGTTTTGTGAGGATGTCAAATAAGGAGCAAAAAATGCCTGATTTTGGCACGAGTAATGCTCCAACACCAACCAATATTTTAATTCAACGTCCTTCTGTGCCACGCCCAGCGGTTATTGGAAATACATACAAACCTTCCACCGATTTTGCACCAAGCGACACCAAAAATTTAGCCGAAAATGATAGGGTTGAACATCTTAAATTTGGTTTCGGGAAAGTCAAAAAGATTGATGTAAACGGCACAGACCGCAAGGCAACGATTCAGTTTGAGGGGAGTATTGGAGAGAAGACGCTTTTGTTGAGCTTTGCTAAGTTGCGGATATTGTAATTATTATTATCTTTGCATCGGTCAAAGAGAAATCCCAGATCCCCTTTGAGGTATTGCGGTTCGCCGTGATACCTCATCGTATTTTTAGACAATCCATTGATAACCTCATGAAAATATCCATAACCCTAATAACCCTAAATTCAGAAAAAACCCTTAAACCTGTCTTAGAAGCAGTTTCTTGGGCGGATGAAATTGTATTGGTGGATTCGGGAAGTACCGATAAAACTTTAGAAATTGCTCGACAATTTAAGGCTAAAATCATTTTTCGGGCTTTTGACGGATATGGTTCACAGAAAAATTTTGCTACTGAACAGGCATCAAATGATTGGATTTTGTCTTTGGATGATGATGAAATCTTAACGCCTGAATTACAACAGGAAATTCAAGATTTGAATCTTTTAACGACTGATTATCATGGTTTTAAGATTCCTCGCTCCTTGATTTTTTTGGGAAAATTATTGCGATTTAGCGGTGAATATAAACGCTTGACGTTAAGACTTTTTAATCGAAAACACGGCAATTGGAATGCTGAATATGTCCATGAAAGTGTGGAGGTGAATGGCAAAATAGGAATCTTAAAATATCAAATTCTCCACGACAGCTACCGTGATTTGACGGATTATTTCAATAAATTCAATAAATATACTTCGCTCGGGGCAAAGACTTTGGCAGAACGAGGGAAGACGACTTCAACCTTCAAAATTACCTCCCGATTTCCAACAACTTTCTTAAAAATATATCTTTTAAAAGGTTCATGCTTAGATGGTTACGCTGGTTTTATGTGGGCGTTGCTCACGGCTATGACCCCTGTGGTGAAATATGCAAAATTAAAGGAAATGAGTAAATAACCGCAAGGACGCTATGACGCAATAGTATAAGTAATAACCGCAAGGTCGCTAAGACGCAAAAGTTAAAAAATCCTTGCGTCATAGCGTCCTTGCGGTTATTATTTTATCAGCAACTCCTTGGAAGTCCTAAATTCAAATCCTTCCTTTTTCAAAAATGCCATTAATTTATCGAATCGTTCTGCCATTTTATTTCCATTATTGCGGTGTAAATAAAAAGGATATTTTGCTCCGTCTTTTGCCAAATGATAATCCGTAAATTCCCACGGGTGAAAGTATAAATGCAAGTAGCCGTCTGATTGGACTACTTTTTTACAGAGAGAAAAGAAAAACGGCAAAGGAAAATTATGAAAAGCTATCCAAAACAGAGGCACTCGCCACTTGGGAGAAACCGATGCAGGGAAATGAATAAGGTTATTTTGCGTAAAAAATGTCCGTGAAATATGTCGATAATCATAACGCCCAGGCAAATACGTTGGATTGATGGAAGCATTGTATTTATAACCCGCTTCCACTAAATCTGTATCCGAAATGGGTGCCATTCTGGGCATTCTGAAACCTACCACTTCTTGACCCGTTATTTCCTCCAAAATAGCCTTTGACGTACTTAAATCTTCTTTTTTATGACTTGAGTGAAAGTGATTGTGGGAAGCAATTTCGTGCTTTTTGCTTAATGCTTTTATCAATTCAGGCTTTTCGGTGGCGTACACTCCTGTACAGTAAAAAGTTGCTTTTGCTTGATATTTGTCCAAAATTGATACAATAGTCTCCAAGCCCTTTGTGGAAGTTGCGATTTGTTCTTCCATCGGAGGATTTCCACCGTATTCGTAGGGCATATCAAACTCTTCAATATCAAAACTCAGGATGGCTGTTTTCATTGTTTAGTAACCTCACCCCCCGCCCCCCTCTCCTTAATGAGAAGGGGAGTATTCGTCCGCTTACTCCCCCTCTCATTGAGGAGAGGGGGCTGGGGGGGTGAGGTTTTTAGTAATTCTGTTCTTGAATAATGTATAAAGGACGTTCTTTGTTTTGAATTAATATTTTTCCAATGTAAATTCCCATTACACCCAATACCATTAAATTAACACCTCCGAAAAAGGCAACGGTTACTAAAAGTGATGCCCAACCATCCACAAATTTGCCCACAATGAAACTATAAACTACGTAAGGCAAATACAAAAAAGATAGAAAAGCGAAGAAAAACCCAATATAAATGGCTGTGTATAAAGGCTTTACACTGAAAGATGTAATGCCGTCCAAAGCCAAATGCATCATTTTTCGGAAGGTATATTTACTCTCGCCCGCAAAGCGTTTATTGGCTTTATAAGTAACGGTAAACTGGTCAAAACCAATCCATTGAATCATCCCCCTTAGAAAAACATCTTGTTCCTTTGATTTTTTTAGGATATTAGCAACTTGACGGTCAATGAGTCTAAAATCTGCTTGACCTGGCTCCATTTTTAATTCACTTACTTTATTCAAAAACTGATAAAAACGCTTACTGGTTTGTTTTTTAAACCATGACAGCTCTTGATCTTCCTCTCGCAAGGTATTAACCATATTGACCTTTTTTTCTTGCCAAATCTTAATCAAATCAGCTATCATTTCGGGGGGATGTTGCATATCACTATCCATCATAATAATGGCATCGGCATCAATGGAATCTATGCCCGCTTTGAGGGCAATTTGCTGTCCGAAATTTCTTGAAAATGACAAATATTTTACCCTACAATCGTGTTTTGCTAATTTTCGGATTACGGATAAAGTATTATCCTTACTACCATCATTAACAAAACAAAATTCAAAATTATATGGCAAATTATTAATGACATTTTTAACTTCATCATAAAAAACCAATAGATTTTCTCCTTCGTTATAAGCCGCCGAAAGAATGCAAATTGTTAGTTTTGAGTTATCCATGACGTTTTAATTTTAGTGGTTTCTTCAAATAAAAGTTGGTAAATACAAGTAAACCAAATCAAACAACACGGAAAGGCTTTGATTGAATAAATGATAAACAATTGTCTGACGTTTTTCGGGAAAATATCCGTTGCTGAGAGTGAAGTAATAATTACTACTAAAACAAGTAACACTTTAACCCAATTTTGGATTGGATATTCTTGAGAAATAAACCAAATAGCCACGCCCGAAACGGCAATAATAAAAGTGGGGGATTCGGAAGATGAAGAAAAAATTACTACAAATATTGCTAAAGAAGCTAAATATCTTAATTGGAAAATAGTATCACTATATTGTTTGAATCTCAACAAAGGAATCATCTGTAAAATAAACCCTGGAATGATAAAATATGCCCCTGGAATATCAGGAAAACCACCAACTCTTCTCACCAACCCCATCAGTGAAACATCTTGCATGGTTGTGCCTACCCCGTTGGCAACACCTTGATTTACAGCGTTTTTGTGGATTAAACTCTCAAACCAATCTTGATAACTTTGAATAATAAATTCGGGAGAACTCAATGCCATTGGTAAAACAAAAAGGATAATTGCCCACATAATTGAGTAGCCAATATATTTGATTTTACTGTCTGAAAACACCCAAAACGCCAGTCCAACGATACCATATAATTTGATAAAAAAACCAATCATCACAAAAAACGTTGCCCATATAACTTGGTCTTTTTTAACGAAATACCACGATAAAATAATCATCCCAATCACACTTGGATTGACTTGAACGCTGGCAGAAGCCGTCATTAAATCCACAATACAAATGGCCAAAAGTATCCACTGATACGCAGGTTTTATGGGTAATAAAGTAAGTGCTTTATACAACACAGAAGCCTGAAAACTGACCCAAAGCACCACACCCAAGGCATCTGGAAGATAGGTAAAGGGCATGATAATTAGCCCAAATAAAGGTCCATAATGATTAGCATCTTCGTGTTGGAGAGGGTAAAGCGAATAGAGATTAACTTGTTGCAAAAGATGAAAAAACACACCTTTATAAATAGCATAATTATTCACAGAATCCAATCGCCACTTGTTAAATCCAAGAATAATGGGCAGTAAAAACCACAAAACTGGGAGGAATTTTGTCTTGTCATTAAAAATGGAAGGAACGGACTTTGTCCATTGCCAAGAAGTTTTCATTATATTGAGAGAGTTAAAAAAACAAATTTAGTAAGTCGTAGGCAGGAAACGTATTTTCTATTCGTATTTTTGTATAAATCTTCTTTAAATTTAATTACAATGGCAAAGAAAAAAGAATGGAAAGAAGCCGAATTAAGGGTTGCTTTCAACTTAGAAAGAATCGCAGGAATTCAAACACCACTCATGACAGAATGGCTTGATGTTTCTATACCCGAATTGGATGTTTTTGAGCAACATACTTTTGATTCAGTATATGCGAAGGGTATTCAACAAATGGCTGGTTGGGGTGAAGAAGATTTAAAGATGAAGTTCATAACTCATATCCTCGAATTGGGTGATTTATTTGATGAAGGTTTATTGGTAACATTTTTTGATAAGCAACTCAAAGGAGTGGTAAAAGGAATTCCTCTTTCTGTTAAATCTGATTTTATGATGGCAAAAGGATTTATGAATATTTATCAAACGCCTTATTTCCATTTTCAAGAGTATAAACCTGAGAGAAACCCAACAGGAGATTCAATGGCTCAATTATTGGAGGCTTTTTTGATTGCACAGGAAAAAAACAAGGAGGATAGTATAGAAATTCCACTATTTGGCTGTGAAATTATTGGAAAACAATGGTGCTTTGTTACGATGGAGGGTAAAGAATATTGTACTTCTACTATTTATGACAGTACCAACCGAGAGGAATTACTCCAAATCATTTCCATTCTCAGAAAATTCAAAACTTTATTGAAAGAGCGTTACATGACTCCTGAACCGATGGTATTAAAATTAGATAGATAACCCTTGAAAACATATATTCGCATACTCAAATACGCTGATTCCATTAAGCAATATGCTTTCCCGTATTTCATCCTTTCGTTACTTGCCAGTTTGTTCGGAATTCTGAACTTCACACTCCTTGCTCCACTATTAGACATCATTTTCAATGGCGTAAAAGATACTGATTTACAGTTACATAGTGAAAAAATAGCTTTTTCATTTAGCATTAATTATTTCAAATACACCTTCTATTATTATTTCTATCAGGTCATTGGTCTTTACGGAAGATTGGGGGCTTTGAAGTTCGCTTGTGGTGCCATTGTTGTGTCGGTTATCTTGGCAAATATTTTCAGATATTTATCCCAAAGAATCCTCAAAACCGTTGAGGCTCAGACGATTGCCTCATTACGTCAGGCAGTTTTTGAGAAAACAATGAAGCTACATTTTGGCTTTTTTAATAATGAACGAAAAGGAAATTTAATGGCACACCTCACTACGGATGTGCAGGAAGTTGAAAATTCTATCGGACGGGCATTTACTGCCGCTATCAAAGAGGTTTTTACGTTGGTGATGTATTTTATCACACTCTTCAATATGTCGGTGAAACTGACCCTATTTTCACTGATTATTTTACCTCTTTCCAGCGGAGTTATTGCCTTGATTAGCCGTAAACTTCGCCGTGCCGCTCGTGATGTTCAGTCGCTTCAAAGTTCGATGGTGAGTACCTTGGATGAAGTTTTTGGCGGTATGAGAATTGTGAAGGGATTCAATGCCGAAAAGGTAGTTTCCGAAAAATTTAGGAAGGAAAATTATAATTATAAAGCCGCAGTGCTTAGGATGGTTTATCGCCAAGAAATGACCTCTCCACTCTCTGAGGCTATGGGGGTGTCGGTTGTGGCGGGTATTTTATTGTACGGTGGTTCATTGGTTATTGCAGACGATGGCAGCCTGACTGCTTCAAGTTTCATTGCTTTTATTATCCTATTTTCGCAGGTAATGCGACCCGCAAAGTCCATTTCTGATGCTTTCAGTACGGTGCAAAGAGGCATTGCTTCATCCGAACGTATTTTGAAATTAATTGATACCGTTCCTGCCATTCAAGATGCTCCCGATGCCGTTGATGTTCAGGATTTTAACCAAGAAATTGAGTTCAGAAATGTGAGTTTTTCGTATGAAACAAGTAGAAAAGTTTTGGATAATATTTCCTTCAAAATACAGAAGGGTAAAACCATTGCTTTGGTAGGTACTTCAGGTGGAGGAAAATCCACGATTGCAGATTTGGTTCCAAGATTTTATGACCCTTCGGAAGGACACATTTTGGTGGATGGCGTGGACATAAAGCAAATTAAAATTCAGTCATTGACCAAACAAATTGGAATCGTTACGCAGGAGTCAATTTTGTTTAATGACACTGTTTTTAATAACATAACTTTTGGCTCACAAGCAACTGAAAACCAAGTAATTGAAGCGGCTAAAGTTGCCAATGCTCATACTTTTGTAAGCCAATTGCAGGATGGTTATGAAACATTAATCGGTGACCGTGGCGGACGACTTTCGGGTGGCCAACGCCAACGCCTAAGCATTGCCCGTGCGGTGTTGAAAAATCCCCCAATTTTGATTTTGGATGAAGCCACTTCTGCCTTGGATACGGAGTCTGAAAAATTGGTTCAAGAAGCCCTCACGCACCTGATGCAGAACCGAACCACCTTAGTGATTGCCCATCGATTAAGCACAATTCAACACGCTGACGAGATTTTGGTGATTAATAAAGGAAAAATCGTGGAGCGTGGAACACACGAAGAATTACTGCAAAATGAAAACGGTTTTTATCGAAAATTGAATAGTATGCAGGAGTGAAAATTAGCTGATGGAAATATCTTGAAAATGTAATTTTTTAACCATCTGAACTCTAAATTATTAAATCTAATCAATAAAAGTTATTTAATTTCGTTCTAATTAGCACCTAATTCATTAAAAAATGCTGTTCCAATGATTTTTGGGAACGTTTTTTGTTTAATTTGCAACATAACCTAATACAAATCCACCGTGCTTTACTTCCAAGAACTATTTGAAAGATTGTCTTTGACAAAATCAAATGGACTTTTCATGTATAATGAAAAGGATTGGGAAAATCTATTTCCAGTAAAAATTAACCAAACACTTCGACTTTTACAGCCTCACGCTTTCTTTGTTTTCAATAACGAACCTATCATTCTATTTTTTGATGATAGTGTTAATAATTCAGAAACCCATACAGCTTGTTGGAATTTCAATGTAACTCCCATTATTTTCTTTGTTTCAAAAACGGATGTGAAGATTCATAATGCTTTTGAAATAACGAACACTGCATATGGAAAACCCTTACTGCAAGAACTTACTGAAAGTAAGAATGATACTAATTTTTCTTATTGGAATTTAGTATCAGGGCAGACTTTTGAAATTTATCAGAAACAATTTGAGGGAAAAAATCGGGTTGATAAGAAACTGTTAGCTAATATAAAAGAAGCTCGTAATATTCTGATTATCAATAAATTACAATCTCATGCAGCTAATAGCCTTATTGGTAGGCTCATATTTGTAAGATATTTAATTGATAGAAAAATTGGTATAAACTTTCAATCCAATAATCAAGATGATGGATTATTGAGCAAAGAGGATTTCTGGGAAATTATTAGTTCAAAAGATAAACTTTATGAGCTTTTCAGCCATTTAGAAAAAAAGTTTGAGGGGGACTTATTTCCTATAGATGAATATGAATTAGTCAACGTAAAACAAATACACCTTAATACTTTACAAAGTCTTTTTAAGGGAGAGGATATTGGAAAAGGTCAATTATCTTTATTTGACACTTACCGTTTTGATATTATTCCAATAGAATTTATCAGTAATGTCTATGAATATTTCATGGGAGAAGGCAAACAGAAAGATCAAAAAGCCTACTATACTCCTACATTTTTGGTGAATTATATGCTGAATCATACAGTTTCAACATATTTCAGAGATAATCCTGATGAAATTGTTTGTAGGATTTTAGACCCGACTTGTGGTTCGGGAATTTTCTTGGTTGAAGGTTTCCGTCGTATCGTTGGACAATATGAAAAGAAACATGGCTCATTAATGAATAATAGTGAGGTACTTACCCAAATAGCATCTCAAAATATTTTTGGAATTGACAAAGACCCAGAAGCAATAAGAGTTGCTATGTTTTCGCTCTACATTACGCTTTTAGATTATCAAGACGATCCTAAAAGTATTGATAATTTTAAATTTCCCTCTTTACTTAATAAAAATTTCTTTGTCCAAGATATTTTTAAATATTCAGCCAAAGATTTACAATTTGAGTTATTAGAACCCCAAAAGGAAGATAATTATATTGCCAAACTGTTAAACACTCATTTTCAATTCATTCTTGGGAATCCCCCGTGGGGTCAAGTTCCTGACTCTCCATATATGCAACGCATGAAGGAAAAGGAAAAACTTGAAAACATTAAAATTGGTGTAAGTGATAAACAATTTGCCCAGGCATTTTTAGCAAGAACAACAGACTTTTGTAGTAGGGATACTAAATGTGCTGTTATTGTAGCAAGTAAGGTACTTTACAACAATTATGGATATGATTTTAGAAAATATTTTTTAGATAAATTCTTTGTGGATGAAGTTCTGGAATTATCGCCTGTACGCAAAGATGTATTTGTAAATAACGATGGTAAAAAAGCCATTGCTCCTTGTGCTGTTTTGTTTTATAGATATGCTCAAAATCAACCAACTGAAAATAATCAAGTAACGCATACTTCAATCAAACATAATATCTTTTATAACCTTTTGAAAGTAATTGTCATTGAAAAAAATGATATTAAGATATTAAAGCAATCTAACTTTAAAACTTATGATTGGATTTGGAAGGTATTACTTTATGGAAATGCACTTGATTTTCTTTTTATTAAAAGATTGAAAGAGGAATATTCAGATAAAATAATAGATATAATAAAACGTGATAATCAATTTCGTTTTGGAGTAGGAGTTCAAATTGGAGGAGGAGATAGCAATGATGCTTCTCGTTTAATTGGAAAACGTTTTTTAAATACCCAGTCACAATCTAAACATTTAATACCGTTTAAGATTAAAGAATCGAATCAGGTATGGGAAATAAAGAATAAAGAGATTCATCGTCCGAGAAATCCTGATTTATTTGAACCGCCAATGATATTAATCAAAAAGGGCATTACAAAGCATTTTAGGCTTGTTACAGCGGTTTCTAATGAATCAATAGTTTTTACAGATTCTGTTACCTCAGTAAAAGCATTTAATCAATATGACTTAAATATATTATATAATTTAAACGGTATATTTCAATCAATCCTTACACCATACTTTTTTCTAAATACTTGCTCTTCTGTTGGAGTAGAGAGAGAACAAGTTCATGGGGAAGATGAACGTTTTACATTCCCCTACCTCTTCGATGAAGACGTTGCTAATTTGGCTCAAATAATTGAAAATGAATTAAAAATTGATGAGGTAGAAGATTTTTATAAAATCATTGAAAGCGAGCAAACTAATATATTTGTGGCTCCTGAAAAAGCCCAAAAACTAAGACATTTGTATAATGAATTAAATGAAGCTATCTATGATTTGTACGATGTAAATGACATTGAAAGGTCATTGATTGATTATGCAGAAAATGTTTCAATACCACTTTTCCATAACGAAGAGAGGGCATTTAGACGTTTTAATATTAATAATCAGCAAGAACTTGAAATTTATGCAGATGTATTTTACGGGCATTTTGGGAAGGTTTTTAATGGTAGAAAAGGTCGTTATTTTCAAATAGAAGCTAAGTATAATAAGTTTTTTGTATGTATGAATTTTAAAATATTAGATGAAAAACCATTAATTCCAATTACTATTTCTTTTAACGAAAATTTAGGTAAAGGAGGCTTTCTGGCTAATTTATCATTGTATAAAGAAGGTAAAAAATTATATATCCAAAAAGACATCAAACATTTTGAAGCTAATGAGTTTTTTATCATAAAACCCAATGAAATAAAATGTTGGCATAAAGCTCTTGCTCACAAGGATTTATTTGAAATCAGAGAAGAAATTATAAAATCAAGTCAAAAACAACCACAAACCGTAACCGCCTAATGTCAATTGAAAATTTTGCATCGAAAGAAGAATCTTATGAATTTGAGTTAGAACAAGTTATGCAACACATTGTGGATTGCTATAATTTAATTTTGGTAAGTGGTGCTAAACTTCCAAATGATGAAAATGAGATTAGAAGTCATTTAGTTGAGGGTTATCTAAGCAACTCTACAATCAGAAGAAAATACGGGATAGAAGATTATCTATTTGATTCAGAGGTAGGAGTTTTTAGAGAAACCGATTTCAAACAAGTAGGACGTTCTGATATTAAGGTAGCATTGAAAAGTCATACATTTGATGAACCTAAAAAGTGCTTTATAATTGAATGTAAACGACTTGACGGTGGGACAGATTTGAATAGAGAATACGTAAAAGAAGGAGTAAAAAGATTTATTAGTCAAGCCTATCCTACATTTTTAAATCTGAATGGAATGATTGGATTTTGTGTCCAATTGTTTGATATTCAAGCCAATACCAATCAAAAAATTAATCAACATATTCAAAAATGGTGTGCTGTTGGTACTGTTACTCCAATAGTTCAAGAAATTTTCATTGAAGATTTTGAACATACTTTCATTTCTTCACATCGTACTACTTCATCTCAAAAGGATTTCAAATTGTATCATTTGATGCTTGATACATCATCTTTGCATTAAAATAGATTTACTTTCTCCTTCCACAAAAATGCTAAAAAAACTAACCCAAATCCTCTCAATTTCCGTTTTATTGTCCTCATGTGTAGGCGTATATATTCCACCCACAAACACGCCCACTCGAACCACCCCAAGCGTACAAACCAAAGTTGCCACCAATTTCCCAGAAGGGTTTGATGATGCTTCTAAGAATAAATATGAAAGTGGGAATATCACCGTTTCATCGGGGCAGTGGTACTTGGAAAATGGTATAATGGGCAGTGCCGATAATGACCAAAAAGATGGTGTAAAAGCTGTCAGAATGAAGGAAACGGCTAAATTGAGGATGAATTTCGATATTCCTTCGGGGATTCAGCAAGTGCGTTTTAAGTATGGCGTTTATCAATTAGATAAAGAAAGTAGTTTTGAATTATGGGTTTCGACCAATAGCGGAACGTCGTGGAATAAAGTTGGTTCAACCATCACAGCGACAGATAAATTGCTCCGTGATGCCTCTTTTAATGTCAATCTTCAACAATCTGCCCGTATTGAAATTCGTAAGACGGACGGTACTGCCAATCGTTTGAATGTTGATAATATTATTGTAACGACTTATGGATCAGGAGGTTCAACTTCTTCGCCGATTCCAAACGGTTCAACTAAACCTACTCGTGATGATAATTTGGCTCTGGGAAATCCTTCTAATGCTGTTTCAAATACTTCTTTTTCAAACAATTATTTGATGGTAAAAAATGCTTTTACGCTTTCTTATAACAAAAATAAAGGGATTGCCAATTGGGTTTCGTGGCATTTGAGTACGGCTTGGCAAGGAGATACGCCACGTCAAAATGACTTTAAGCCTGACTCAAATTTACCCCAAAATTGGTATGAAGTAACACCGTCTGATTATGCCCGTTCGGGATTTGACCGAGGTCATTTATGTCCTTCCAGTGACCGTAATGCAACAATTGAAGAAAATCAAGAAACTTTTTTCATGACAAATATGACTCCCCAAGCACCCGACCATAATCAAAATATTTGGAAGAATTTGGAAGAATACGAAAGACTTTTAACGGAACAAGGCAATGAAGTTTACATCATCGCAGGAACGATTGGAGAAGGAGGAACAGGCACGAATGGATTTGTAAAAAAGATTGGTAAAAATGAAAATATCACAGTCCCAGCATCACTTTGGAAAATCATTGTGGTATTGCCAGTTGGTCAAAATGATGTGTTAAGAATCAATGAAAATACCAGAATTATTGCCGTAAATATTCCGAATGAAAATAGCGTAGGAACGAATAGCTGGAAAAATTATCAAGTTTCAGTTGATGAATTAGAAAGATTAACGGGTTATGATTTTTTATCAAATGTTTCAGTTGAAATTCAAGCGGTTATTGAGGGAAGAGTTGATAAATAGGTGTGAATTATGAGGTCGTAGGTATGAGGTAGTAGGTATGATAACAAAAATTGTGTTCATAATTTATACCTACTACCTCATACCTTATAACTTACCCAAAGTATTTCGTCTTTCCAGGAATTGCCACGGGATAATTTCCGTTTGCATCTGGTTTTAGAGGCATATCAGCATCCCAAGTAAAGGTTTTTGGAGCAATGCTAATGCCCGAATTAATGGCTTTATCCCACTCAATTACTTGTCCAGAATAAGTTGCCATTCTACCCAAAATTGAAGTCATCGTTGATTTTGCTCCGTTTTCAGCATCGGCAAATTTGTATTCTCCTTTGGCGATTGCCGCAAATAATTCATCGTGTTCAGCTTGGTAAGGCTGATTTTCTAATTTCTTATCGAACGAATACAGAGGATTGCCTTTATAATCCGTGATTTTTCCTGCATCAAACATAATCTTTCCTTTCGTGCCAATCACCATTTCATCCACCTTCGCCCAAGTCCCTTTTTGATGGCGACATTGCGAGTTCAGAATTGTACCATCGGCATATTCAAATTCTACGATATGGTGGTCAAAAATCTCGCCTGTGTCTTTTCCTGTGCGAGTCTCCCGCCCACCTGTTCCACGAGCTTTTACTGGATAACCGCCTTTTGCCCAGTTGATTACGTCAATATTATGAATGTGTTGTTCGGTAATATGGTCGCCACAAATCCAGTTGAAATAATACCAATTTCTCATTTGATATTCCATTTCAGTTTGTCCAGCCGTTCGAGGTTTTGTCCAAACGCCATCATTGTTCCACCAAGCCGAAGCTGACACAACATCACCCACCATGCCATCTTGCAGGCGTTTCATCAACTCACGATAAGAGGTTTGATAATGTCTCTGTAAACCCACTACCACATTCAATTTCTTATCTTTAGCAATTTTTGCTGCCGCCAATACTCGTTGTACACCTGCGGGGTCTGTTGCACAAGGTTTTTCCATAAAAATATGCTTTCCAGCATTCACAGCTGCTTCAAAGTGCATTGGCCGAAAGCCAGGAGGGGTTGTTAAAATGACCACATCAGCCAATGCCATTGCCTTTAAATATCCATCAAAACCGGCGAACTTATGCTCTTCTTTAACCGCAATTTTGGGTTTTAAAGATGCCTGTTCATCGCTTGTGATTTCTTGGTAACAAGAATCCAAACGGTCTTTGAAAGCATCCGCCATTGCTACTAATTTTACGTTTTCTTTCGTGCTAAGTGCTTGAACAATAGCACCCGTACCACGTCCACCGCAACCAATTAGGGCGATTTTGATGGTATCGTCCGTACTATTGTTAAACATTGCTGAAGCCTCCGACAAAAATGGAGTAGCGAATAAACCTCCTGCGATGATAGAGGTATTTTTTACGAAATCTCGTCTATTTTGATTCATGGGATTTTTGGTTTTATACGGAATAAATTTTGGGTTTTATAGTCAATTTTGAGGATATGAGGTTACACAGGAACGCCTGCCGCAGAGAGCCACAGAGGTTTAAAATGAGAACCACAGAGAGTTTAGAGAGTATTTCTCTGTGGTTCTCTGTGTAACCTCATACTCGACATTTTTATCTCAAAAATAGTCAAAAATATAAGAGATTAATACAATAACATTCACTAAAATTTGTTGCTTACTTAAACCTTCTCAAAATTTTTTGGCACAAATTTTGGCATACCTCTAAAAAAGATACTACTTTTGTGGTTCAAAATGCAAAAATCATCTCACATAGCTCGTTTGTTTAGCGTCTTTTTGATGTCGCTGATTATGATGTTTACTGTTTTCGGTAAAACATTTTCAGCAACGCAATTACGCCAGCACGAAGTTAAAAAAGATAAAACCGAACAATCTCATCATTCTGAAAAGTCTGATAATTTTTCAATTTCGGAACTTTCTGTGATGCAAGTGTCCGCCTCTATGACGATTGATTTTTCACAAGATTTTGTATTTACACCACAAGTATTCTCCCTTTTAATAGTTGAAAAGAAATTTTCGCTTATTAAAAATCTTTCTTTCCGACTCCCTCTCCTCGAAATTCTCTTCGAGCATTTTATCGTTACCAACGCCCCTTGATTCAATTAACAGTTAGCAGTTAACAGTTGTTTGTGCGACTTCGTCTGTATGATTCTGTCTGGGCGACCCCGTCTGAATTTGGATTCGTCCGATTTGCGGATTATTTGGATTTAATCCTTTGTTTAATTAATACATTGGATCAATAATTATTTAATTTTTAAAAATCCCAAAAATCCATTAATCCCACGAATCCAAATTCAGATAAAAAACGACAACAATTAATCTTGTACTTACTATTCACTTTTTATAATTAATTGTAATTAAAACTATTGGCTATTTTACTAATCACCAATAACCAATTACCAATCACAAAACCAAAAATCATGCGTTACAAAGGTGCCATTATCTGGCTGACAGGAATCATTTCAGCCCTATGTTTATTCTTTCTTTCTTTTACTTGGAAAGCCAATGCTGTCCGTGAGGATGCTATTAAATATGCAACCGTTGCAGGTAAATATGACCCTGCTCGTAAAGTTCATTTCATTGATTCTTTGTGGAAGCAACCTGTTTATTTAGGAACTTTCACTTTACAAGAAGTTACTACCTACGCCCTTCACAAAGGTCTTGATCTTGAAGGCGGTCTTCATGCCGTTTTGGAGGTTTCGCCAGTAGAAATCTTGCGTGCATTATCAGGAAAAAGTAATGATGTAAACTTCGAGAAAGCCCTTGCTGAGGCTTCAAAAGCACAAGTAGGTTCAAATAAAACCTTCAACGAATTGTTTTTTGAATCATTTGCTAAAATTGCCCCTAATCAAAAATTAGCTTCAATTTTCGCCAACTCAACCAACGTTGGGAAATTGAACTTCTCTTCAACTGATTCACAAGTGAAGAAAGTAATCAATGACGAAATTGACGGTGCGGTGGATAGAGTTTACAAAACTATCCAAACTCGTATTGACAAATTGGGAGTTGCCAATCCAAATATTCAGCGTTTGCCAGGAACAAACCGTATTCAAGTTGAGCTTCCAGGGGTTGATAATCCAGATCGTGCCAGAAAATTATTGTCGGCAGCTTCAAAACTTGAATTTATTGAAGTGGCTGAAATTGGCGAGTGGGGACCAGGTTTGAATTCTTTGGGAGAATATTTAGCTGCCGAAGAAAAAGCGAAGAAAGCGGGTGTTAATACTTCATCGGCAACTGATACTACGAAAAAAGGAGATTTAGCGGGTCAATTATCAGGATTAAATAAAACAACAAAAACAGATTCAGCTAAAAAAGATACAACAGCTGGTTCGGCTCTAACAAAATTGTTTTTGCCGTTGGATAATCAAGGAAAAACGTGGGGTGTTTATCGTAAAGATACTGCCCGTGTGAACGAATTATTACGTCGCCCAGAAGTGAGATTGATGTTCCCTTCAAACATTTCTTTCTATTGGGAAGCAATCGGAATTCCTGCCGTGAATGGTGACGAAATCGTGCAATTTGAGGCTTTGAAGAAAGTTGCAGGACAAAAAGCACAATTAGACGGAGAAACAATTATTGATGCTGGACAGGATTTTGATCAAAACGGTCGTCCAGAAGTAACAATGGCAATGAATGGTGTAGGTGCAAGAATTTGGAAAAACATGACCGCTGCCAACGTTGGAAAACGTATTGCAATTGTGTTAGATGATTACGTTTATTCAGCTCCAAATATCAACGGAGAGATTGCGGGTGGACGTTCTTCAATCTCTGGTTCATTCACAGTTGAGCAAGCAAAAGACTTAGCAAACGTAATTAAATCGGGTAAATTATCTGCCCCAACTCGTATTGTTGAAGATGCTTTCGTGGGACCTTCATTGGGTGCTGAGGCAATCAATCAAGGATATTTGTCGATGTTATTGGGCTTAGTTTTAGTAATCGTCTTTATGATTGGTTATTATGGAACGCCAGGTTGGATGGCAAATGCTGCCTTGATGTTCAATATTTTCTTTATTGCGGGTGTATTGGTTCAAATCCAAGCGGCTTTGACTTTGCCAGGTATTGCGGGTATCGTACTTACATTGGGTATGGCGGTTGATGCAAACGTATTGATTAATGAGCGTATTCGTGAAGAATTACACGCAGGAAAAGGATTAATGGAATCTATTAAATTGGGTTATGAAAAAGCTCTTTCGGCAATTATTGACGGTAACGTTACCACAATTTTGATCGGTATAATCTTAATTATCTTCGGTTCGGGTTCTGTAAAAGGCTTTGGCGTAACGCTTTGTATCGGTTTAGTTACTTCGGTATTTACTGCCGTTTATGTTTCTCATATTTTAGTTGATTGGATGGCAAAACGTGCCATTGCAGCTGGTAAAGAGAAAGAAATGACTTTCGAGACATTCATCTCAAAAGACCTTTTCAAGAACTTTAACTTTGATTTTATTGGAAAACGTAAATATTCTTATGTGTTTTCATGGTCATTAATTGCCATTGGTATTATCGTTTTGGTAATGCAAGGAGGATTCAACTTAGGCTTGGACTTCAAAGGTGGTCGTTCTTACGTAGTTGAAATGAACAAAACTATTGAGGCAGGAACCGTAAAAGATGCTTTGGCAAACAGTTTTGAAGGCGTTGGTGTGGAAGTAAAAACTTTCAACGGACCAACGAAATTGAAAATTACAACCGCCTATTTAGTAGAGGATGAAAGTGATGCAGCTAATTTAAAAGTACGTTCAGCCGTTGAAACGGGTTTACAGAAATTTGCTGATGCTAAGCCAGTTATCTTGTCAGAATCGAAAGTTGGAGCAACCATTGCCGATGATATTCTAACGCAATCATTCGTTTCAATTCTTTATGCACTCGTTGCCATCTTCATTTATATCTTATTACGTTTCCGTAAATGGCAATATTCATTGGGCGGTATTGTAGCCTTAGTTCACGACGTTCTTGTGGTGTTAGGAATGGTTGGAATCTCACGTTTGTTTGGCTTTGAATTGGAAGTTGATCAGGTATTTATTGCGGCAGTTTTGACCGTAATTGGTTACTCAATCAACGATACTGTGGTTGTTTTTGACCGTATTCGTGAGGAAATTGGTATTGATGCAGATTTGTCGAACAAAGAATTGATGATTAAAACCATTAATCAGTCAATTAATCACACGATGAGTCGTACCGTAATGACTGCCACAACGGTATTCTTGGTGGTAACGGTATTATTATTCTTCGGTGGTGATATTTTGAGAGGTTTTTCTTTCGCCATGTTCGTAGGTGTTGTGTTTGGAGCTTATTCTTCAATTTTCGTAGCTGCTCCAATCGTAATTGATTTTGGTGGAGGAAAGAAGAAGGCGGTTGAGCCAGTTTTAAAGAAAGCATAGCGTATTTTCTGAATTTGGATTGCAAAATATCGCAATTCAAATTCAGTTATTTTTCAGTTAAGAAAACCACTATAGAATGAAGTTGCCTTTTCAATGGGACGATGCTAATACTCAGCACGTTATAGAAGATTATCCAGAAAGAGAAAATACCGTTGAAGAAGTAGAAAGTGTTTTTGATGACCCCAATCTTGTTATTGTTCCTGATAGAATAAGTAAAAGAGGCGAGCAGGAGTATAGTGGTGTTGGTTACAGTAATAAAAATGTTATTCGTTTTCTTGCTTTTACTCTTAGAAATAATGAAATTAGGGTTTTCAGTTGTAGAATTGCAAATAAAAAAGAAAGCGCAAAGTATTATGAAATCAATCGAGAAAAAATCACAAATAGCAAAGACCGTGAGGATAATTAAAAATCTTCATTCTGATGAAGAAATGCAAGAAAAAGGCAAACGATTCGTAGCCCATAAACAACCATTTCTTTCGCTTGACGATGTTTTTAGACTGGAATCTGATAAGCAAAAGCACTTGACGTTAATAACTCATTAAAAAAAATTGCCATAAAAGGGGCAAAGCCAAAATGACTTTGCCCTTTTTTAATGCTTAAAAAATAAATGGGCAAAATATTATGTATATTGAACATAATTTTACCAAATATTCTTTTATCAACTAATCATTATACAATTTTTATTGTGATAATCTAAAAACTCACACAAACCAACAAAATATATGAATAACAGCATTTGGCGTAAAAAGCCAATGGCAGCCTACGAAGCTGACATGAAAAAATCAGAATTAAAACGAGTCCTTACCAAATGGGGATTAACCTCGCTTGGTATTGGTGCAATCATCGGTGGTGGTATTTTTACTCTTACAGGAATAGCAGCCCATAATCATGCTGGTCCTGCATTGGCACTTGCCTTTATTATTGCGGCAATTGGTTGTACGTTTGCCTCATTGTGTTATGCAGAATTCTCTTCAATTTTACCCGTAGAAGGTTCAGCGTATGCTTATTCTTACGGAACAATGGGAGAAATTTTTGCTTGGCTTATTGGTTGGAATCTGATTTTGGAATACATGATGGGAGCAACCACAGTTGCAGTGGCATGGTCTGGTTATTTTGAAAAACTTATCCATCTCTTCGGGATAGATTTGCCCGTTAGATTAATGAATGACCCCTTCACTGCGGCTGAGAAATTAGGCGTAGAAGGCTGGGTTCCTTCTTTCAACTTGGCGGCATTTATCATAACGTGGGTAGTGACTTCGGTTCTGGTAAAAGGTATTCAGGAGTCAGCAAAGGCAAATAATTTTATCGTTGTGCTTAAATTAGCGGTAGTTATCTTTGTTATAGTTGTAGGTGCATTTTACATTAAAGTAGAGAATTGGACACCATTTATTCCACCAGTAGTGGTTGGAGCAGACGGAGTTGAACACTTCGGCTGGGAAGGCGTTATGACCGCTGCAACGGTGGTTTTCTTTGCCTACATTGGTTTTGATGCTGTTTCTACACAAGCTGGAGAAGCAATAAATCCTCGAAAAGACGTTCCTTTTGCTATTATTACTTCCTTAATAATTTGTACGGTCTTGTATATTTTGGTATCATTGGTTTTAACTGGAATGGTTAGATATGATACTTTGGATATGAAAGCACCCGTTGC
>JAYVIV010000150.1:0-4190 GCA_043769985.1 Arcicella sp. | reverse complement strand
GGTTGTTGGTACTTAAAAACTCTTTAACAAAAACTATTGATAATCAATTAGTTATACTGTTTTCAACCGCTTAACAAATAGCGTACCGCTCAGTAATGTATTGACCTACAAAAATCTATCGCTGAAAAGGAATTACTGTTGAAAGAGATACACCACAGAGTTAAAAATAATTTGCAATTGGTGATGAGTTTACTGTACATACAGTCTAAGGAAAAGGGAATGAATATGGACGATTTTATTGAGATTAGTCAGTCCAGAATTCTCTCAATGTCCCTCATTCATGAGAATTTATACGATGCAGGTGATTTGAATAAGGTTGATTTCAAAAGTTATCTTCATAAACTAACACACTCAATCATCGGCTCCAATGGTAATTCGGCTCAAAATATTCAGATACAAATTGAGATGGAAAATTTGTACTTTGATATTCAAACTGCCATTCCGTTGGGGCTGATTATCAACGAATTAATTACGAATGCCTACAAACACGCTTTTGTGAATCGCTCAGATGGAGTTATTAATGTGACAATGAAACAAAAAGAAGATAATTTTGAAATTGTGGTAAAAGATAATGGCCTTGGTATGACGGAAAAAGAGCTTACTAAAAAAACGCTGGGGCAAGAATTAGTGAAACAACTTGTTACTCAAATCAATGGTGTTTTAGAAATACATAACAATTTAGGAATGCAGTATATTATCCACTTTAAAAATTTATCTTATTAATCTATGAAACCCAAAATTCTTGTTGTTGAAGATGAAGCCTTAATTGCCATGCACATTAAAGCAATATTAGAAGAAGTTGATTATGAAGTGTTTATTAATGTTAATTCTGTAGAAGCCGCCATTGCTCACATAGAAGCAGATTGCCCAAATATTGTTCTGATTGACATCAATCTGAATAGAACCAAAGATGGAATAGAATTAGGGCGTTATTTATTAGAAAAAAACTGCACTCCCTATCTCTACATTACGTCTTATGTGGATAATGTCACGCTGGACAGAGTAAAAGAAACAAGACCAAACGGTTATATTGTTAAACCATTCAAAGCCAGTGATTTAATTAGTAATGTGGCTATTATTTTGAATAATCATAGTTACAAGAAAATTGATTTGCCCCAAAAGCCAGACATTCCTCTTGAAACGACTCCCTATCGGCTGAAACAAGTAGTTCAGTATATCAACGATAATATAGATAAAAAAATTGAAATTGATGAATTGGCTGAATTAACTGGATGGCGGAGGCATCATTTTATTAAACTTTTCGTCAAATATTTGGCAGTTGCTCCATATCAATATATTCTATCAAGAAAGATTGAGAAATCAAAATCATTATTGACAGATACTAACATTCCAATCAAACAAATTGCGTTTGAATTGGGCTTTAATAGTTACAGCAACTTTTGTAATGCTTTCAAAAAGAATAACGAAGAAGTCCCTTTGGATTATAGGAAAAAATATGGGAGGAATAGTGCTGCCTGAATAGTGTTTATTTCGGGCGATTATGATTTTATGTTAAAAATTGTCGTTCACGATATGCGAGAATATAAGGCATTTTTAATGAACAAATTAGCGTCTTTGGAGAATATTGGCAGTACGCATTCAATCTTTGTGATGTCTGAAATTAAGCATGAAATAGGGTTTTTGGTGAGTTGAGTTTATGTTTAGGATAGTTTTTTTAAGGAATCTTGAATTCAAGTAGTAAATGCCGATTATAAAACAATCGGCATTACTGAGAAGTATTTAATCCTTAATTCCCTCCACTTTTCACTCTACCCTTCTCATCTTCTAAACCTGTTTGACGTTGGCGAGCTGAGGCGACTTTATTATTTCCAAAACGATAGGTAAAAGTCACTCTTGCAGTTCGGCTTTCCCAACGGTTAACTATTTGTACATCAATATCATTAAAGACAAAATTACCCCTAAATTTCTGAGTCCAGAAGATGTCATTCACATTCAATTTCAAAGTGGCTTTATCTTTCAACATCTTCTTTTGAATCCCTACAGAAACAGCTCCCATTGCTTTTCCAGCTAATTGTCCTTCAATAAAAGGGGATTGGTACCAACCACTTAATTCCAGCGAAAATTTCTTAGGTAGAGTGAATTGATTGGTCATATTTGCTTGATAAGTTGTGGCACGAGCATCCAAAGGCTGATAAATTATACTTTCTGTTCCATTCGCTCCAATCGTCACTTTCGGAATATCGCCCACGTAATGATTGTTATAGAGATTGAAATAAGTATTACTAAACCACCATTTTGTGATTGGCACTGGTACAGAAAATGCAATGCCAAAATTATCAACGTACCCAATATTATATTTCGTTACGTTTGTCAATTTTAGAGCATTATTTTGCTGTAAAATATCCGTCATCACGCCATTAGTTCTACTGAAATTGACTGTCGTTGTAATGGCATCCATAAAGGTGTGTGACATTTCCACGGCATCTGTAAATTGAGGTTGCAACAATTCATTTCCTTTTTGGAACGTATATGGGTCGAGGAAATACAAAAATGGGTTTAAGTCTTCATAACTTGGGCGGTCAATTCTTCGGCTGTAAGATAATCCTAATTGATGTTTTGCATTGATTTTTTCACGCAAAAACACGCTTGGGAACACATTGGTATAGTTTCTGTTCAATAATTCAACACCTTTCAATGTTCCCTGACCGATGGTATTTTCCACCCGAAGTCCTAATTGAATACTCAATTTTTTATATTCTTTTGAATAGTTTATATAACCCGCATTGATATTTTCTCTGTATAAAAAATCACGAGTTCGGGTTGGGTCAAGCACCTGATTATTATTATCACCAATTAAGAACTCAAAACGCATATCGTTGTTGGAATTTACATAACTCGACTTCACGCCCGCTTCAAATTTTGAGGTTTTGTTAATTGGATAAACCAAATCACCCTTAACGGAATAAATATTGATTTTTGAAGCGGTCATACCGTCCTCATTTCGGGTCTGACGAAGAATGTTCAAAAGGTCAAATTTTGAAGTGCGATACATCATCATATTGTTTGCATTATAACGAGCATAGTCCGCATCCATCGTCCATTCCTTTCCAGTTGAATCAATGACGTGTTTGAAATTGATGTTAGTAGAATAGTTTGACCAATCATTATTAATATCTCCCTTTGTGATAGATGTAGAGTCTTGTATTCCCAAAGAATTTTTCACAATGGCTTGATTATCAAGAAATTCACCATAGTTTCCACTCATCCCATTAAATAAAACACCAATCGTATTTTTTGAATCTAAGAAATAATCAGCACCCATTTTATAGGATATTGAGCTATTTTTCTTATCGGAATCCGCCACTTGGTCGAAACCCGAAAGTGTTTTTCCATTCTCCACAAATTTTCTGTTTATCTCATTAATTTGAAAAGATTTTCGGTTATTTCCAGAAAAATTAGCAAATAAATTCAACTTTCCCTGACGATAATTTAAGTTTAAACTACCATTTTGCTTTGGTAAAGATTTATAAAAACCGTAGCCATATCCAACCGTAGCCGAACCATTTAAACCCATGTTTTGGTTCTTTTTCGTCCGTAAATTTATGACTCCCGCATTCCCTGCCGCATCATATTTTGCGGGTGGATTAGTCATGATTTCAATCTTTTCTAATTGAGTTGATTGCATATTTCTCAATAAATTCGCCAAATCACCTGTCGACATATAGGTTGGTTTCCCATCCATCAAAACCATTACGTTTTGCTTGCCTTTTAAAGAAATATTACCGTCTTTATCAACTGTCACGCCAGGTGCTTTTTCCAACACTTCCAAAGCTGTTGCCCCTGCCGATACAATTGAATTTTCAACATTTACGATTGTCTTATCAATCTGTTGTTCTATAAATGGTTTCTTTGCAACCACCTGAACCTCAGCTAATTGCTTAGTATCTTCTAATAATATCAAGTTAGATAGTTTAACCGTAGGGTTTTCGGAATCTAAAGAAAATTTAGGGGTATAAAATTTCTTGTAACCCATTTGCGAGATGTTGACTAAGTAGTCTCCCAAAGGAATTTTCTCGAATTCAAAAGAGCCACTGCCGTCTGAAAGCACACCTTTTACGAGCGTAGAATCTTTGGCTTTCAATAAAATAACATTAGCAAATTCAACAATTTTAGATTTGTCATCAGTAATTTGACCACTGATTTTTCCCTGTGCATTAGTTTTAAAACTA
>JAYVIV010000149.1:0-27172 GCA_043769985.1 Arcicella sp. | reverse complement strand
CCTCTCCTTAAAGAGAGGGGCTTTAAGCCAGATTAAAGCCCTTCCCTTTAAGGGGAAGGGTTGGGATGGGGTAATCCGCCAAATAATGCATAGTTCCGTTAAATTTTAAGAGAATGTAAGTATTTATTGATAGTAAATAGTTGATAAATCTCAGCGTATTTTCTATCAACTATTTACTGAAATAACTATTTCATTTTAGGTTTTTTCATGGACATCATTTTACCCGACATATTGAAATGGTCGCCATTTTTCATTCTCATGGTCGATCCGTTTTTATCCATATAAGTACCATCAGTCATTACCTTTGTACCATTGTCCAACATTACTTCGTTGTCCATCGACATCATTTTACCGTCCTTATACATCATCATTTTACCGTCTTTCATCATAACACCATTTTCCATTTTTCCCATCTTCCCATGATTCATTTTTCCCATCTTATCATGTTTCATTTTACCCATCTTATCGTGTTTCATTTTACCCATTTTACCGCTATGAGTGGTGTCTTGACTCATTTCTGTTCTTAAATCATTCGCTGCAACCGAGCATAATGAAATAAGAAGTGCGGAGAATACTAAACTTAATCTTTTCATTTTCTTTTTGTTTTTTGGTAAAGAATTAATTTTAAACGTAAAGGTCTTAAAACAGCCGTTTTAATGTGTTATAGAATTATTAGAATAACTTATATCATTCACACTAATGAAATTTTCTGAAGACTTGTAATATACTTAACTAAATCATTATCAATAAATTACCTATATATTTTACATCTAAAACCACAAAAAAGCCTCACATTTAGTAAGGCTTTTTTGTAGAAAATTACATATTATTTCCATGAATAAAATCAATCAAATCCATGTTTAGTTTATCTTTTTCGGTTATAAAAAGACCGTGAGGAGCATCTTCATACACGAGATATTTTGCGTTTGGTAACATCGCCGCAGTTCTGTTTCCTGAGGCTTCAATTGGCACAGTTTTGTCATCATCACCGTGAATAATTAGGGTTGGAACATTAATCTTCAATAAATCGTCTCTGAAATCCGTCTCCGAAAATGCTCTCACACAATCCACCGTTGCTTTGTGTGAACTCATCAAACAAACCGATTGATTCCAAGCCAAAGTTTGGTCACTTACAGCTTCATTAAACAGACTAACACCATAAAATTGTTTACCAAAATCAGATAAAAATGCGGGACGATCTTTATCAATATTTTCAACCATTTCATCAAAAACTTCCTTGTCAACGCCTTCTGAATTATTCTCGGTTTTCAACATAAAAGGCGTTACAGCACTAATCAAGACTACTTTACTAACCTTATCGCTACCGTACTTTCCAATATATCGGGCAATTTCGCCTCCACCCATCGAGAAACCAACTAAAGTTACCTCTGTTAAATGCAGTTGGTCTATCAATGCTTTTAAATCATCAGCTAAAGTATCAAAATCATAATTTTCCCAAGGATAATCAGACTTGCCAAAACCACGGCGGTCGTAGGCAATGCAACGCAAATTATGTTTTGGGAGTTCTGCCAATTGGTATTCCCACATAGCATGATTGAGAGGCCAGCCGTGAATAAAAACCACGGGTTTTCCACGACCTAAGTCAGTATAAAATAGGTTAACGGAGTCTCCTAATGCATCAGGGGTTGTTTCAATAAATTTCATAATTTCGCTAAATTTAGATTAAAATTTGGAATACAAAATTCAGAATTTCATTAACAAAATCTGTTACACTACTTTGTGAATATGTTATATTATTCACATATTATTTCCTTAAAAGCCAAACCCAAATTTTCAATAACATCCGTTATGAGCATACTCTCCATACTTTGTGTTTTTAAGGTAATATCAGCCGCTAATCCGTGAATGAATACACCTATTTTTGCAGCAGTAATTGGGTTGTAGCCTTGTGCCAGAAGGGCAATAATAATACCAGAAAGTGCATCTCCCGAACCGCCTTTAGCCAATCCAGCATTACCGTTAGAATTCAAAAAAGACTCTCCATCGCTTGTGATAAGTGTTTTATGTCCTTTCAAGACAATCGTAATAGTATGTTCTTTTGCTTTTTTTATGGCAGTTTCTATCCGCTTTTCGATGGAATTATGGATTCCAAAAAGTCTATCAAATTCCTTAGGATGTGGCGTGATAATGGATTGATGCGGGACTTTGCGGAGGAGTAAATTATTTTCAGAAAGGATATTCAAAGCATCAGCATCGAGCAACATTGGTTTTTTATAATTAGTAAGAAAATGTATCAACAAATCCACAGATTTTTGTTCTGTGCCTATGCCACAACCGATTCCCACGGAAGAAAAAACAGACAAATCTTCTTGTAATTTATCCCTAAAAACCAACATCGCTTCGGGGATAGAGGTCTGCAAAATAACTCGCTCATTTTCAGGCACATTAACAGTCAATAAGCCAGCTCCTGCACGCAAACAAGCCCGTGAAGCAATGACCGCTGCCCCCATTCGCCCCACGTTCCCAGCCACTAAAAGAGCATGACCATGAGTACCTTTATGGGAAGATGCCTCACGTGGTTTTATTAAATCTTTAACGATATGTTGGGTAAGAGTTTTCATTTGGAATTTAGTAAAAGAGAAGTGTCTGATAAGTTAAATATACAACAAAAAAGCCGACTCTTTTATTTTCAAAAAGAATCGGCTTCAAGTAATTATTATATTCCCTTTACTTAGACAATAAACGGTCCAGCAATAGCTAACACCTGTGCTTTTGTCAAAGGCTCATCGAATGCTTCACTAACGGCTGCATTAGATTTTCCTGCTATTCCTGCAAGGTTTACACCACCTTGTGTCAAATTTTCTTCTCCTGCATAAACCGCCGCTGGAACGCCCTGAGCCAACGTAACCCATCCTTTTGTTCCCGCAATGATTCCTTTTGAATTCAACAAACGACCCACAACTGAGGCATGACGAGCTTCAACTGAATGAATTTGTAAGGCATATTGCAACAATGGCAAGTCTTCTGCCGTCATCAAATTGCCAGCTTGTCCCTTGTAGGCACGAACTCCTGTATCTTCCAAAGCGTGTGATACGGTTGCGAAGGTGTTAAAATTACTGAAAACATCAGCAAATGCACCTTTTGCCGTGAAATCGAATACTGGTTTTGCAATGGCTTTTGCTCCCAAAGCACCTACTAAAAATGCTACGTGTTGCGTTTCGTGCTTACTGATTTGAGCAAAAACGGGTCTGTCTATTGCTGGAATCAAACCACTTGTTGAAAGAGCTTTCTTATAGAATTCATCTTCCAAAAATTCAAGCGTCAAGGCAAAATTTAATACATCCAAAGCTCCTGGAGTTGTTGCATACGCCTTGTTCAACATACCCGCTACCAATGTTGGCACGGCTACTGCTGATACTTTTTTGCCCAATGAACTAAACATTCCACGGCGTGAAACATGGTTGAGTCTTTCAAAAACTTCGCCATCTACTTTTTCAATTTCTGATAATATATTGAAGATATTCATGATTTCTTTTTTGTTATTGCAACCACATAGAGACATAGAATACATAGATAAATTTAGAAATTATCGGTATTACAATGAATCGGTTTTGCGTTGTTGTTGATGAATTAAAATGCTTTTGTAAATATTTATAGGAAATTAATGTTAGCTAAGTTGTTGATTAACAGCAAACTGCCTTCTCAATAATTAACTTCCGATAACCAATTACCTAAGCCGTAGGAAGATTTGAACCGCTGATTTTCGTTTTCACAAAAGGTTGTACGGCTGCTAAGATTTCAGAAGGCATTTTTGCTGCATCTAAACCGTTGCTATTAATAATATCATCTCCTGCAAAGAAGGCAGTGTTTGGTCTCATCAAATCAGCAATTGCTGCGGCATGACGACCCTCTACTGAAACAATTTTACCTGCTAAAAGCAAATTATTAACGTCTTTCAACAATTTTCCTGCACCGTTATATGCTGCTACGCCCGTATCTTCAAAAAGTTTGGCTGCTCCCAATACTTTGTCACGACTTGTGAAATCAATAGTCGAGAAATTAACTTCCAACCCTGGAATTGCATTTGCACCCAAAGCTGCCTTGAAAAAGTCTCTGTGAATGATTTCGTGATCTCTAATATCTGTCAAAACTGCAGTTTCTGCTGGCGACATACCTGCATAGGGGGTAGTAAGAACTTGAATATAAAATGCTGCTTCTAATTGTTCTAAAGCATAAGCGTAATTCAGAATACCAGTATCATTTGAACCAAGATTCACCGTTCCATCATTAGAAACGATTGGGTCATCGTCCTTACATCCCACTGTGAAAAGTGCCACACCAACTGCAGTAGTCAAACCTGCTGTTCTTATAAAATTTCGGCGACTTCCCGAAGATTGCAATACCTCAGAAGTTCGTTCAACTACTGATGAGTTATTTTGTAATTTCTCCATTGTAAAAAAATAGTTTAATTGATGAATTGTAATGAATAATAAATGTTTAGAAATTAAAACTTTAACATAACCATAATACCCTTATTCTCAGACGAAAACAAGAAAATTATGCCTATAAATGCGTTTAAATAATTTTATGAAATCTCAAGATACTTTTATCTTGAATGATTCACTAACCGAAATTTCTGTAATTCGATTATACCTAAAATACGGGGAAAGAGTAATGTTGGATTTGTAAAACTTATATTTTTTTAAATTAACATAAAAAAATCTGGTAATTGCTCGACTTTAGTTTTCTAATATCGGACAAATGCCAGAATCAAAATTTATGCTTCTTGTTGAAATTGAGGATTATACCGTGATTGAACCTTGTTCAGAAGTAACTAAATTTGTCCCCGTGGCAACTGAGGCAATCATTTTCAAGAAATTAATCATTCTATTACCATCCACATCCCAATAATAAGAACTTTTAGGAACAACTTTTATCAAAGCAAGATTTGGATCCTCTTTGCCTTCCTTGAACCAAGTCTTCATTAAAGGTGACCAATGTTCGTCAAATTTTTGTTGGTCAATAACTTCGTGGGCTTCTCCGTTCACTACCAAATAACTACTTTTACTTGGGTCAGAGAAAAATAATTGTACGTTTTTATCTTGTTTTATTTCTCTATTTTTTTCGCTGTCGAGTCCACTAAAAAACCACAAATTTCCTTCATCATCCACGCCTTGAGCAGCCATAGGTCTTGTGGTTGAACCATCGTTAGTTTTTAGGTGCGTACAAAAAAGACAAATCTTAATGTCATCCACCAAATCCTTTAATTTTTCGATTCCCTCTTCCGATTCTAAATTCGTTGTATTTTCCATAGTTTTATAGGTTTTGGCAATAAATTATATTAACGGTAATTGATATACGTAAATAAAAAACTACTTGTATTTTATCTAATTATTTACACTTAAAAAAAGATAATTATTGCCAATAATTATCTTTTTTTAAGTGTAAAATGAAGGATTTACACTCAAGATATAGCTGTGAACACAAACCCTTATATTCACACAATTAAGCTACTGAGGCCATTGCGTCATTTTTAGCACTTTGGTACTTATCTTTTCCTTCCGAAATCATCTCATTATACTTAGACTTTCCCTCCTCAACCATATCCTCAGCATCATCCTTAGTGCTTTGATATTTCTGAGAAATTGCATTAATAATTTCGTTAAATTTATCTTTAACAGTTCCAGTATAATCCTCACTTTTGTTCAAAATGTTCTGTCTCATGTCTGAACCTTTCTCTGGAGCCATCAATAAACCCGCTAAAACACCACCAGCAAAACCTGCCAATATGCCCATTAATAATTTGTCTGATTTCATAATTTTACTTGTTTTTTGATTAAAAATTTTATTAAAAAGGCTCAGAAGCTGTTTAAGTAGTCAATGTAATTTATACGACGTTTTTATTTGTAGTAAATATCTGATTATCAGTTAGTTGTTTTCCGAATATCGAAATACGAACAACTACTTATGTTAATTTATTTGAGTTAAAGAAAATTAACCTAAACAGCTTCTAAGTTTTAAATCAGCCTAACTTATTCTACTCTAAGCCATATCAGCTGCTTCTGCATTGATATGTGCTTCTGCAATCTCTGTCAATTTCACGTCAGCACCCTTTTCTTCGTCCAACGTCTCCTGCAATAACGACATTGCTTCATTTTCACCAAGTGTTTGTGCGAATGTACGAAGTGTGCCATACGATGCAATTTCGTAATGTTCCACTTTCTGAGCTGCCGAAATAATGCCAGCATCTCTCACCACTCCTTTCTCGGTGCTTTCCATAATTTCTTCAGCTTCCTTCGTTAGACCAGCCATTGCTTCGCACTTCTTAGCTTCTGCCTTTTCTCCGATAGACTTAAAAACACTTTCTAAACGAGTCACCTGATTGTTAGTTTCTTCCAAATGACTTTTCAGTGCTTTGATTAAATCGCTTGATGTGGCATTTTTAATCATTTTGGGGATAGCCTTAACGAGTGCTTTTTCCGCCCAGTAGATGTCTTTTAATTCGTCAACGAATAACTCACGTAAACCGTCTGCTACGTCCGAGTTTGACTTTAAATACTCTGATGTTGATTTCATTTGTTTGATAGAATTTAATTGTTTTAATATTTAGAGTTGGGTAATAACAAAATGTTAGTCTTATAGCAGGTAGTTGTCAGTTGCAATAAATACTATTGAAATTCTTATTAATTACTTAAAAATCATTTCTTTAGGTTACATAATTTTCTCATTGCAAACAAAGAACTACCTACTTTATAAATTTTAGGTTTGAGATGTTATGACGGGTAAAGGGAAATCTAATTTTTATTTCATTGCTTCACACTTCTTTTGGCACATTTCAGCCATTTCTAAGTGTTTACGCAAGTCTGGGAGCATATTTGTAGCCATCATTTTAATGTCTGGATCAACACTATCAGTAGATGCTTTTTCAAATTTTTCGATTGCTTTTTTGTGTCCATCCACCATCATATCACAATATTCTTTATCGAAGTCTTTTCCTGATTTCATCTCACTCATTTTTTTGTAAGCCTCATTCACATCTTCGGTTTTTGTTTCTGGAAGACTGATTGATTTTTGCATTGCTAAGGCAGATAAATCAGTGTAAGCCTTTGTGTGAGCAGTTTCCATCATCTTTCCCAATTCTTTGACATCAGTCATTGAACCTTTCTCCTGAGCCAATTTACCCAAGTTGATTTCTTCTTGATTAATTTCAGCCACATCCACTAAAAAGTCTGCATCAGCTTCATTATCATTATCAGTTAGTTTTGCATCGTTTTTGTCCTCTGCAACTTCCTTAGAATCTTCTGTTTTTGCTTTATTATCGCATGAGGTAATGCTGAATGAGATGAACGTAATGAACGCTAATTGAAGGATTACTGATTGTAATGTTTTAATTTTTTTCATGATGTTTGTCGATTTTGTTCGAGTTTAAATAACATCACAAAGTTCTTAATCTTATAAAAAAGATGTGTTACATAACTTTATTTAATAGTTACATCATTCACACTTTTGAATAGTGATTAGTTATTGGTTACTTGTTATTAGTTATTTGTTATTGTTCACTGGCTAATGTTAACTGCCCACCAATAACTAATAACCAATAACCAACATCATTCTGGTAAAAAGAAAACGATCTTTGCCCCAACTCCAACAATGCCTTCTGCCACGATGAAACCACCGTGATTTTCCACAATTTTCTTACAAATAGCCAAGCCAATGCCCGTGCCTGAATATTCTGATTTATGGTGCAAACGATTGAAAAGAATAAAGATATTTTCTGATTGACTTTGTTCAAAACCTAATCCATTGTCGGTGAAGGTGATTTTATAATATTTTTTCTCACCGTTTGTTTTGGTAATAATTTCATAGTCTTTAGCTTTCACTTTTTCACATTCAATCCTAATGAAAGGATCAACATCAGGCTTGCTATATTTTAACGAATTACTGATAAGATTGATAAATAACTGTTGAATTTGGTAAGGAATTACATTCAGAACTGGCAATTTTACTAATTCAAATGTGGCATTTTTCTCTTCAATGGCTTCAGCTAATTCAGTCTTTGCATTTTGAAGAACAGTAGTTAAGTCGGTTTCTTCAAAAGTTTTATCAGCTTTATTTGTTCTTGAGAACATCAATAAATCATCAATCAAAGTTCGCATTCGCAAGGCTGATTGCTGAATTCTTGAAAAATATTCCATCCCAACTTCTGATAATCTTTGTTTTTCACTTTCCTCAATTCTTGAGATAAATAGTTGAATTTTACGTAAGGGTTCTTGCAAATCATGACTGGCAACATAGTTGAAGGAAGCCAGTTCTTTATTGCTTTGTTCAAGTTCACGGTTACGGTCTTCCAATTCAATGGTTTTTAGATACTGTTCTGTCACATCAGTATTTATTCCAATGAGCGTATTTTTCCCATTTACATCTATCAAAGATTTGGCAATTGATTTTATGTATCGAATTTGCCCATCTTTACGGATAATCCTAAAAAAAGCAGGTGGAATACCAATATTATTTAAAACCTCCTCACCGCCTTGCAAAATTATATGACGGTCATCTGGATGAACAAATTCTAAATACTTTTCAATAGTAGGCTCAAAAGATTGAGGTTCAGCTCCCAACATTTTATATTGATTATCCGAGTATTTCAAGGTATTTGAGTCTAAATCCCACTGCCAGGTACTAAATTCCCCAATTTCCTCCGCATGATTAATGGACTCATTTTTTATGACTAATTCAGTATTAGCGATTTCTAATTCACGGTTCCGTTGTTCAATCCCTAATTGCGTTAAATGCAGAGAAGTAACATCAGTTGTGACACCTACAACGACTTTTTTGCCATTTTTGTCTTCTAATATTTTACTATTGGAAGTGAAATATCTCAATTCGCCGTCTTTACGAATAATTCTAAAAAAGTGAAAAGAAGTTCTATTTTCTTTTATAACTCTGTCTAATCCTTCTAATAGTATATGCTTATCTTCTGGATGAATAAAATCAATGAAATTCTCGGCATTAGATTTGAACGATTGAGGGTTTGTACCTAAAATCCGAAACAAATTATCAGAATAGATAAAGGTGTTATCTTCAAGATTCCATTGCCAGTTACCCGTATTTCCCACCTCCTCTGTCTGACTTATGGATTCATTCATAATCATTAATTCCTCATTGGCTTTTGTTACATTTTTCAAATCACGATTTATCATCATGTATGAAATAACAAAAATCAATACCGTGAAAAGGAATAAGGCTAAGGTAAAAATGGGTGTAAATGATATTTCAGACTCATAATTATCTTGCTTTTCTTGCAAATAAACCATCTCCAAATTAATCATGTCATCAACCTTTGAGCGGATTTTATCCATAATTTCTCTCCCTTCCAAAAAATATTCATTCAATAATTCTTGTTCTTCTCCAAATTGCTTAATTTTTATTCTTACAATTTCAAAATGAGCATATCTCCTGTCAATTAACTCGTTCAAAGAGTCTAAATTATTTTTTTGTTTTAAATTTTTATCCGTTAATATTTTTAATATTCTAAATGACTCATCCACTTTGTTTCTGGAAGTATTGTAGGGTTCAAGAAAAATTGGATTATTGGTAATGATATAGCCTCTTCGTCCAGTTTCAGCATCTTTTACATAAGACATTACTTGTTCAAGTTCAAGCTGTACTTTATAGGAATGTAAAACAGAATCAGTGGATTCGGAAAGGGCAATAGTGTGGTGAAAAGTTATTCCAGAAATGAGAATAAGTATTAACAAAGCACCTAAAAATACTCTTTTAAGAAAAAATGAAGAAGTAAAAATAGTTTTTAGGTTCATAATGAGGGATAAAATAGCACTATATGCGTTATTACTGTATTAAAATTAACATAAGATAATAAAAAATTTCTAATTTTAGCTTTTTTGTGTAAATACAACGTATGTTACCAAGAATATTGATTACTATTCATAGTTTTATTAAAAAAAAGTATTTTTCATAACAAACAAAACCTATAAATTCTTTGAACTTATAGGTTTACACTTTATTAAACTGTTAATCAATTTTAAAGACTAAGTAAAAAATTGTCTCGATTCAAACCTGATGTTTGGTATTGCCAATTGATAGTGATTACTTCGGATAAAACCTTTTTCAAAGAACCAAAATTACTGGGCTTTTTAATGTATACATTTGCCCCTCTCACAAAGGTTTCTTCGATATCTTTTTCTGAGGCGGATGTTGAATAAATGGCAATAGCAATATTTTTTAAACGGTCAATATTTTTAATTTCTTTCAAACATTCTAAGCCTGTTTTTATGGGCATATTCAAATCAAGAAATAAAACGTGTGGCAACGGTACACCTTTTTGAGTAAGATATTCAATTAATTCCTGACCGTCTTTCACCACATTCACAACCGTGTTCATTTTCAATTCTTTGATAGCGTCACTAAAAAAAAGACGATCATCTTCATCATCATCAGCCAACAATACGTATATTGGTTCGTTCTGCATAAGTTGGAGGGTATTTTATTAATTAAGGATTAAAAATTTGGTTTTATGTGTTTACCAAATTTTGAAAACATGAAGGTTAAACATTATAAACAGCTTCTCGGTAAATTAAAGCAAAATTACTATAAAATTTTTAAAAGTAAATTTTAGTTATTTATCAACCATTGTTTAAAACAATTTCACGTCTTTTCAAGATTATTCGTTTAAAAGCCGACGGAGTGAGTCCAGTTGTATTCTTAAATTGTGTGCAAAAATGAGCGAGACTACTATAGTTCAATTGATGCGCAATTTCAGTGAAAGACATTTCATCAATTGTAATTAGTTTTTTGGCAAATTCAATTCTGTGCAATATAATAAAATTCTCAATGGAAGTATAAGTAACCTCGGCAAAAACATTAGAAATATATCCGTAACTGTGTGACAATCGGTCAGCTAAATAAGATGAGATTTTGGAAGTCGGTAATTTTTCATCCATGTAAACCATTTCAATGATAACGTCTTTGATTTTTTGTACAAGAATGTTTTTACTACTCTCCACAATCTCAATTCCGTAATTACTTAAACTTGAATAAAGGTCTTTTAGTTTCTCATTTGAAATGTCTTCTTTTATCTCAATTTCACTGTAACTGAGTAGATTATACGATAATTGAAAGATATCTAACTGCTCCTGTAAAATCTTTTTACAGATTTCATTGATGTCGTATTTTATATACAATTTCATTTTCTCATAGGTTTGTTTCTTACTGTTCTTCAAATATAATACAAAAATAGCTTAAACAATATTTTACGCAACAAAAACTCTTGTCCGTAACGAACGATTATTTTTCGTTGTTGCGGATAAGAGTTTTTTAAAATAATGTATGGTATATTTTAATATTTTAAATCACTAATTTTAAAGTTTTTTCCTGTTTTACTTTAATTTTTTGTTCGTTCCTCAAAAAATTTTCTACAGTTAATCTTGCCATCAAATAGCTCACCGTTGATTCAGCCCCTTGATTGAGGTTTACATAATTTTCTTCGAGTCCATCATAGCATCCGCCAGTGCATGGATTATAGATGATTTGTTTCAAATGATTGTTTCCTAAAAACCAATCAAAAGCCATAGTCATTTTTTCTTTATATTCCTCATCTTGAAAAACATCATAAAATTTCTTTAAAGCCAAAATGGTGTACGAAACATCAATGGGTTGTTCTCCACCAATAACTATTTTATCTAAATTATCTTCTTTATGCGACCAACCTTTGTTTGAAATCACTTTGATACGGTCTTCTCTGAAAATTTTAGACAAGAGAAAATCAAAAGTCTTTTTGGCAATATGCTTATAGTTTTGTTCGCCAGTTGCCATGTATGCACACAACATGGCTTCTGGCAAAATGCTATTTCCGTAAGTCAAATAACTCTCAAACCAATCCCAATCTTTTTCAGATTCATGACGATACATTTGTACTAAACGGTTGGTCAATTCTTTAATTAAAGCAATGTCTTGCGAAGCCTGATTGTCGATGTTTCTATAATACAATCCCTTGATAATGAATGCCATAGCTCTGGTTGAATGAATATTATTGACTTTCGATAAGGCAACTTGCATCGTCAATTGAGCATCATCAATAAGTTCTTTGGGGAGAATATTACTTAACGAAATCAAATACCCTAATGCCCAAATGGCTCTTCCGTTTGAATCGGCAAGATTGGTCTGATAATTCTGTTCAGTAAAGTTTCTGTCTTCATCAACATAATTTAAAAAATAGCCTTGCGGTTGCAGACAGAATTCAATAAAATTATAATAAATATTGATAAATTTTAAATCTTCTTCATCCTTCGTTAATTCATAATGTTGGCACATTGAAACCATCGCCCTTGCATTGTCGTCGAGGGTATAACCTGAGTCAATATCGGGTTGATTTATGATACAAAACTGATATATTCCGAAACTTGTCGTCATTCTTTTGAGATGATCAAGATTTACTTCGGGCGTTTTGTAATTTAAAGAGATTTGATATTCACTCATAGTTGAAAACAATGAAGCATGGGCTATGGCGGCATTCTCCCAAACTGATGGAACAATTCTATGTAAGCCTTTCATACTAATACTATTCCTTAATTCCTCTTGGTCGAGCAAGGCAACCACGGCCAATGATAATTGCTCAGAACTTTCAAAATCAATAATTATTCCTGCATCATCCTGCAAAACTTCTTTGGCATGAGGAATTGGGGTGGAAACAATAGCACAACCACAACTCATGGCATAAGAAAATGTCCCTGATACTGCCTGATTAGGATCTTTTGATGTAAAAAGATAAATATCAGTTAGCTGTAAATATTCTAATAAATCGGGAAGTGCCACAAATTCATTCACAAACTGAACGTGATTGTGTAGATTTAATTCCCCAATTTTTATTTCAAGCATTTCTCGGTATCGTTCTCCTTCGTGCTTCACAACGGATGGATGCGTTTTACCGATAATCAAAAACATCACATCATCATCTCTTTCAATGATGGCGGGAAGGGCATTTAAGGTCGTTTCAATGGATTTTCCCGAACTCAAAAGTCCGAAAGTTGAAAGTACTTTTTTGCCTATCAGATTATATTTTTCCTTCAATGACTCTCTATCTGAATGTGCTACTAAATGTGTGCCATGCGGAATGACGGTAACTTTACCCTTCTTAACACCATAATCATTTAACAATATCTTTGCGGATAAATCAGTCATTACAATGATAGATTCACAGGCTTCCACAATTTCACAAACTCGTAATTTCAAAGTCTGGTCGGGCTTTGGCAAAACCGTATGAAAAACCAACACAACGGGTTTTTTAAGGAAATTCAAGCCTTGTAAAAACTCCTCATCTTTCTCTCTAAAAAGACCAAATTCGTGTTGAACCAACACCATTTTGATGTTCTCGTTTTTATTGATTTTCTCGGCTAATTTAATGAAAGCGTACTTTTCGTCAATATCAAGCACATATTTGATAGTTTCATCGTAGGTGTGTTTTTCGTTTGAATTCTCAATCGGACAAATACTAATTTTGAAAGAATCATTATATTTATTTTGTAACGCTTTAATTAAATCCTGAGAATAAGTAGCGATTCCACACTCACGAGGAGGGTATGAGCTTAAGAATAAGATTTCGGGCAACGCATTGGCCGGTTCCGAAATGGGTAACCCTCTGTTGGTATTAACCCTTTGGCGTTCACCAAATAAGAGGCGGTTACTGTGATTGACCATTATTTCATTTTTCATGTTGTCGGGGAAATAAGTTTAATGAATAATGAGGAATAACTGAACTTCCACTTACCCCACCCAACCCTCCCCTTGAAGGGAGGGCTTTTAAGCTCTTAAAGCCCTCCCTTCAAGGGGAGGGTTGGGTGGGGTGAATGTGTTTGACTAAGCAAACTATCTCATTTACTCTAAAAATTACTCATTAAAACCATTCGATTTTAGGTTGGGCTAATAATTACGTTTAACATTAATTCTTTTAATAAGGATGATAAGCTGACGGAAGCAACTGCAACGTGTTCGTCGGCAGCACCATAATAAATGTAGAGGGTGTCTTCAACGATGACAGAACCTGTGGGGAAACAAACGTTATTGACTTCACCAGTGAGTTCCCATTCTTCTTGGGGTTCAAACAGAGGATAAGGCAATCTTGCAATTTCTTTGTAGGGGTTTTTTAAATCAAGAAGGGCAGCACAAGCTGTGTAAACGTAACCTTTGACTGTATCATAAACGCCATGATAAATCACCAACCAACCTAATTGTGTTTCGATGGGCGGACATCCTCCACCCAGATAACTGACTTCGTGTGTGTGTTGAGGAGTCAAGACAATATTATCAGCAAAATGGATGAAATAATTTTGCCAATATTCAGTCGTTAAATCCTCTAATTTTTCAACGCAAGCCATCTGAATATCTGGTTTTATGCGGTGAAGAAAGTAGAACTTTCCATCTATTTTTCTGGGGAAAAACACTACGTTTTTATCCCAAAGCAACACCTTTATTCCTTTTTTTTCAATTACTCTTTCATGTTCGTTAAACCGCAGATATTTTTCATTTAAAACATTACGAGAACTCGCCAAACGATTAAATTCCCTGTAAATAATCTGTGGAACCATTAATCCCTTCTTTTCCCAAGTGATTAAGTCCTTTGAAATGGCATAAGCACCTAAGGCATTTACGCCATCATAAGCGGCATAGGTGATATAAAATGTATCTTCAATTTTAACAATTCTTGGGTCTTCAACACCGTGCGATTCATAATCAAATTGAGAGAAGATTACGGGCATATCGAATCGTTCTTCTATGGTGAGAGGGTCACTCAATTTACAATAGCCAAGACTCGAATAATTTCCTTTGCTGACGGCACGATAAAATAGGTGGATTTTGCCCTCATGGCTTATCACGGCAGGATTTAATACGCCTTCATTTTCAAAACCCAATGAAGTTTTGTTTAGCAAAACACCTTCTTTTTTTACCTCTATCATTGCTATTCTGTTAGGTTATTATTCTTAAAAATATTCAAAAAAATAGTAAAAAATCATAATTTTTTCATGAACACAAAGGTGATATATTTTAATAATGAAAGTGTTACACATTTTTAGTTAATGTTTATATTATTCACATATTTAATTTGCCACCAAGACACAAAGTCACCAAGAAAATTTTTTTAATTGACGTTTACTAAAATATTGAATAACATAAAATCTATTGTACATTAACGGAACTGAATACTTAGTAATACACCTTTCTAAAGGCCTCACCCCCACAGCCAATCTCCCGAGGATAGGGGAGCATTCGTCCGCTTTTTCCCCCTCTCTTCGGTAGAGGGATTGGAGATGAGGCTTTGCATTTTTAAGTATGTACTTCCGTACATTATTTTAAAAATTTGGAGACTTAGCGTCTTGGTGGCAAATACTTATCACGGCACAATCATCTCTAAACAATCAGGCATGATTACTGCTTTCACTTCCTTTACTTTTCCCAAATATTCACCATCAACTTGGAAGTGAACTCTGCGGATTGAATTGATAACAAGTTCATTAGTTTGGAATACTTCCGTCTTTTCAGAATCATATTCTTCGTGGGAATAAACCATTTTGAACATCTCCCGTATTGATATTTTCTTCATTACAATCACTTCAAAAAGGTCATCATCCAATTTCCCGATGGGGTTAATAACCGCTCCACTTCCATATTTTGTGGCGTTGGCAATGACAATCATCATGGCTTTCACTTTGATGATATTTCCATCAATTTTCATCCTAATATTCATCAAAGGATTTTGCCATAAAACTTTGATTGATGCCATCAAATATCCCCACATTCCTCGCATAGGCTGGTTTTCAAATTCCTTCACCACATACGCATTCAAACCAACATCACTCAAATGAATACATAATTCGTCATTAACTTTGATGGCATGAATTTTTTGAGTGTTTCCTTTCAAAAGAATACCTAAGGCTTCAGTGGGAACATTGCTGATGTCAAATTCTTTGGCTAAACCATTGGCTGAACCTGCTGGCAAAATGCCTAATTGTATTTTTGTGTTCAAAATGCACTCAGCCACTAATTTGACGGTTCCATCGCCACCCACTGCCACCACCTTTTGAGGAGAGAAAGATTTAATTTTTTCCTTTATCGTATCAAGATTGCAGTTTTTTGTAAGTTGGAAAAGAGAAATATCATGTCCAGTATTGGCAAAATAATTTTTAATTTCCTCCTGCCAGTTAATATTGCTATTTCCTGAATTAGGGTTGATAATAAATAGTAATTTTATCGTATCGTTTTGAGTCATAAATGTTGTTATTTCACTGATAAACAATCTCCTAAATCGTATTTATACACTAAGATGTCAAAAAAATCATACCACCCTATTGATGCCCACGTGAAGGTATATCATGGTTATGGACATAAAAATAATCTGGTTATTTACGGGCATGTACTGGAGGGAAAACCTGTAAGTCAAAGCAAGTTTACGGACAATATTTTCACGAATATGATTCATTTGACAAAACTGTTTTTTGTCAATCCTATCCCCAATGTTAAGGTGCAATTAATCTGGGAAAATCAACAAATTTTCACAACCACAGAAATCGATGGATTCTTTAAATTTGAATGGCAATCTCAGGAATCTGTTCCAGCTGGATGGCATCAAATTATTGTACATATTATTGACAATGAGGGGGTTATATCACAGACAGGCGAAGGAAAACTATTTGTGCCACATTCCACACAATATGGTTTTATTTCGGATATTGATGATACCGTTTTGGTTTCGCATTCCGCCACAACGGGTAAGAAATTGCGGGCTTTATTTACCAAAAATCCCCGTAGTAGAAAGACGTTTGCGGATGTGGTGAAGTTTTATAATCTCTTGGCTCTTTCGCATACAACTCCCGATACATTAAACCCATTTTTTTATGTATCGAGCAGTGAATGGAACTTGTATGATAACCTCAATGAATTCTTCAAATTCAATAATTTACCGAAAGGGGCTTTTCTGTTAAATCAGATAAAAAAGTGGTATCAATTGTTCAAAACGGGTGGTTCCAAGCACGAAGGAAAGTTGATTAGAACCAAGCGGATTTTTGATGCTTTCCCCAAACAAAGGTTTGTATTATTGGGCGATAATTCACAAAAAGACCCAGAAATTTATGCGGCTTTAGCCAACAAATACCCCGAGAAAGTTGTAGCAATTTATATCCGAAATGTCAGTCTGGGAAAAGAGGAATTTGCAACCAATATTTTATCAAACGTAGAAGATAAATCCATTGAAACGTGCCTTTTCAAACACACTGATGAGGCAATTCTGCACGCTAAAGGTATAGGATTGATTGATTAGGAAATTAATCATCAAATCATTTCTTTCAGTAACCTTTGCCCATTCAACAATGCTTGAACTGTTGGAGTATGTGGGATTCTGATTTGTGTTTCAAAAGATTCATTGATGTCTTCAAACAATCCTGAGTGATGCCAGTCGTCTAAATTATCCCAGTCTGGACGGTTCAAGATAGGATACCAACACACGCCCCATAGCGGAAGCCCCGCTGCCAATGCTAAGGCACATTCCTCAACAATCATTTCAACCCAAAGAGGTCGGTCTTCTTTTGGGTGACTGGTTTCTGCGATAACAAAAGGGCGTTGATATCGTTGATAAGCACTTTTTAGCAATCTGTTAAGTGGCACAAAGCGATGGTCATAATAATTTTTCTTCCATTCCAAAAAATCATGGGTACTCAAAACCCATTCATTGTTGTAATAAAAATTATAACCTAATATATCCAGATATTCTGGTTTACCCCTTAATTCTGGGCAAATTTTTCCACACAAAATATCAGTAACTTGAAACTGGTTTTCATGAATTGAGAAAGCTAAATCAATTTCTTCCTGCTCTGCATTTTCATGAGGAATTATACAAATTAATGGCTCAGTTGTTAGTATTCTAACGGACTCATCCACCTCTTTCATGGCTTCAATTCCTTCAATATAGGCTTTCATCAATCTATATTTTACTTCCCAACCCTGTCCTACACAAAAAGGAGACGTTCCTCGAACATCTCCTCCAAGCCAAGATAAAAAACTTACTTCGTTGATGGGTGTAATAATTAATTCTCCTGTTGGAACAATGCTCCGATAGAATGCAACAAACGCACGACAAAGCGATGCAAATCTTCGAGCAAACATGGGATGAAGTGGAGTGAGGTCGTCGGGAAAGCCAAAATGACAAATATCCCAAACTTGTTGGATGTCATTATTTTGAGCAACCCTAATCATCTTTTCTACGGTTGAAAAATCATACTGATAAGGCGATTTTTCGACAATACTCCATCTTATTCCCTCCCTAACTGTCTTCATTTCAAAAATAGAAAGGTTTTTGTAATCATCATCAAGCATAGATAAATGATTTGTAATTTCCAGAAAATCAACTCGATTTCCGAAAGCATTTATCTGGTCTGTACACTCAAATCCCGCCATCCAGAACGATTTGAAAGGATTTTTAGGGGGAAATAACGACAATTGGTTATTTTCAATAACAGACAATTGATGATGATTTTGTAGATATGTATCTGCCTGACCTATCATTTCAAAAATACTTCTGTTCTTACCGAAACCTCATTTTTGATGATACCTGGTAATTTAACAATTTTAGCCACTTCTGTTTGTGCCAACTCAGCTTTGATTAATTTATTCATTTTTGAACAAGTTAAATCCCATGAAATATCGTTCAAATAATCATCAACACGCTCCAACCACTCACTTTTGTCTTTCTGGGCGAGTTCCTCAGAAGCTTTTTCCACTAATTCTTTAGCATCATTAATAATATGAACCAAGTCATTTTCACCGTAAGGATATACAACATCCCTAATTGGCGTAGAAATAACGGGTTTCCCTGCCGCTAAATACTCAGGCGTTTTGGTAGGGCTAATATATTTGGTTGACTCGTTGATGGCAAATGGAATTAATGAAATATCCCAGCCACTCAAATAAGTCGGTAATTCTTCGTAAGATTTTCCCCCCAAATAGTGAATATTACTATTCTTTGGCAAAGTTGCTGGGTCAATCTTAACCACTGGTCCAATCAATACAAATTGCCAGTCTGGTTTCAATGTTGCCGCTTTTTCAATCATATCAATATCAAAACGTTCGTCAATGACTCCAAAAAAACCCAGTCGTGGGTAAGGAATATCCGTTTGATCGTTGTGTTGTTCAATTTCCTTCCGAGCTTGTTCAAAATGTTTCTTGTCAATACTGCTTGGAAACGAAAAGATGTTATGATGTTGATTCTTTTTAGCCTCATACAAACTATTCCCTCCTGTGAAAACAATATTTGCTTTCGCTAATAATTCTTGTTCAAGCGTTTTCAATTCTTGAGGAGCAAATTTGAAAGCACTCAATTCGTCCATACAGTCAAATACTGTAACTTTCGGAGTGAATTTTTTGGTAAATGCCAAAGCCATTGGCGTATAATACCAAAACATATAATTGTGGATTTCTTCCTCATCAAAGAGGTCTTGAAGAATTGTTCTGATACGTTGGTTTTTGTCAACCTCAGAAAATGTTTCAGCATTCAAATGAGGAGTAACCACTAAAACGTTTTCCTTGGTTTTATACATATCATATCCATCTTTTTGATTATTGATGATATATTCTTCAACATAGTATGTTACATATTGATTAGAAAAACGGCTGAGTATGTGCTGTGGGCGTTGATAAACGAAATTCCAGCGTAGATGGGAAAAACAGATTAAATTCATGATAGATTTATTGACAAAGTTTATGTGTATTTGAAACTTAAAATAAGTAACCCTTTATTTCAAAGGAAGACTTAAAGTTTTGTAAAACAAAGCTATATAGAACTTGATTTCTTGTAGTCATCTGAGATAACCAATATGTCTCCTACAGTTGACTTAGAAGTGAATCGTAATTTTGGATCATAAAATTCATCATGGATTTTAAATCATTTTTACTGTCCTTACTCCAATCTTGTTCAGAATATAATTATTTGATTACATTTCCTTCACAAAATTAAATCTCTAAAAGAAAAAAGAATTACATCATAATTTCAATTCATTATATAATTTCCATATTAAGTATATGCAACTTTAAACAACAAAAAACGCTCTCCAAAAAAGAGAACGTTTTCATAACACCTAACCACTATTTAATATTTTTATGTTTAATAAGAAGAGGTTAAACAAATAAGCCCTGCTTTGACCTAAATTCGTTTTTGATAATTCTACTATTTCTGAATGTTAGAATTATAACACAAAGATGATAAATAGAATTAAAAATTTACTTACATAATTTTTTAAAAATATTACATAATTCCCACATTTTTAAAGTAATCATATAAGTTCTCGTCTTAGGGTCATAAAAATTTGATAGTCGATACTGAAATCTTATTCAATTTATGGTTTTGGGGAAAGTGTTGTATTTTTTTTACCTTTACTTTCTGAAAACAAATCTGAAGAATACCCTTTGTAACAGGTAAATAATAGCTTCAATAAATATGAAAACAAGAATCTTCTGGCTCAATGAAAACCTCGGAATCATGTCCCGACCTTTAGGAGGAGATGATTTGATGAGAGAAATTGAACATTGGAAGAAATTAAAAGTAGATACCATCGTGAGTTTTTTAACAGACGAAGAAAACGAAGAATTAGGTTTGGAATATGAACGAATGGATTGCCGCCGAGAAGGTTTTGATTTTTTAAAATTTCCCATAGAAGACCTACAAGTGCCTGATAGTTATCTAAAAACCAGAGATTTAGTAAATAATCTTGTTGATAAAATAAAAGAAAATAAGAAAATTCTGATGCACTGTAGAGGAGGAATTGGACGAGTTTCAATCATTGCTGCAAGTGTATTATCTACACTTCATAACGCATCCTTAAAGCAATCTTTTGAAGATATTTCTAAAATCAGAGGAGTAAAAGTGCCAGACACAGACGAACAAATTGATTGGACAATAGAATTTTTGAGTAAGATGAAACAACAAAAAAATACCCCAAAGTCTTCATGGTTAAATGAATAGACCTTGGGGTTTGAATATCAATTACAATAAATTTGCATTCAAAGTAATCTCAGTTTTCAATAATTTTGAAACTGGGCAAACTTCTTTCGCTTTTGTGGCAGTTGCTTGAAATTGTTCATTAGTAATATTTGGAATTGTGGCGGTTAAATCCAACTGAATCGCTGTGATTGTTCCATCTTCAAAAGTAACCTTGGCGTTTGTGTCAATATTGTCGGCCGTAAAACCTGCTTCGTTCAATAAAAAACTAAATTGCATAGAAAAACAACCTGCGTGTGCTGCTCCAATTAATTCCTCTGGATTTGTGCCGACCCCATCCGCAAAGCGAGTTTTGAATGATAATTGAGCTTTGTCTAAAGTTGTACTTGCCGTAGAAACCGTTCCCACGCCTTCCATTCCTGTTCCTTTCCAATTGGCAGATGCCTGTCTTGTAAATTTCATGTTGTTTGAGTTTTAGATTAATTAAGATGAAAATTTATGTTATTTCACAAAAAGAACATCATTGTCGCTCAAATAATTGCAATTATAAATCAATATTTTGACTTAATTTTGATAAAAATTTCATGATAAATTGAACAAAGAAGCCCTCATAAAAGCCGCCAATTTCTGTGCATATCAAGAGCGTACCCACAAAGAAGTCCGTAAAAGATTAGCGGAATTAGAAGTTTTAGGGGACGAAGCAGAGGAAATAGTTACGTACTTAATTGAGAACAATTACCTCAACGAAGAACGTTTTGCCAGAATTTTTGCGGGCAGTAAATTCAGAGTAAAAAAATGGGGCAGAATCAAAATTCGTCAAGAATTAAAAATGCGAGGCGTTTCAGATTATTGTTTAAAGGCGGGAATGAGCGAGATTGACGGAGATGATTACATGGTGACATTACAAGAACTCATCGAAAAAAAATCAAAGGAAATAAAAGACTCAAACAAACTAATTATCAAACAGAAATTAGTAAAATATGCCCTCAGCAAGGGTTTTGAGAATGATTTGGTGTTTGACGTGGTGGGAAAATTTTTGAAATAGATGATGCCTTAAATCACATACCTATTAGACCACGGATTGAGCAGATGTTACGGATTTACACGGATTTTTTTAAAAAAATCCGTGTAAATCCGTAACATCTGTATCATCTGTGGTCTAATTATTTCGTAGAAATTATTGCCAAAATAAACTTTTCAAATTATCTTTGGAAAATGAAAAATTACAACAACACATATTCAACTTATTATTACTACTACGGTCAGTAATAGTCGGGTGTGTTCAAATTGAAATAAAGAACTAACAATACACAAGCCGACTCTGCAAAGGGTTGGCTTTTTTATAGCCCCCTAACCCCCGATGGGGGAACTTTCGACTCCGATTTTAGTTCCCCCATCGGGGGTTAGGGGGCTTTTAACTTATGACGATAACTCCCGCTTCCCGCATGAATTTGGTACAAGAATATTACTTCTCGACCAAGTTGAAACAAATTGCCGAAATGAGAAATTCGGGCATTGATGTCTTGAATCTGGGCATTGGAAGCCCCGACCTCCCTCCGTCTGTCCAAACCATTGAGGCGTTGGCATCGGCTGCCCAGAGTCCTAAAAATCATGCTTATCAAAGTTATGTAGGAATCCCAGCTTTGCGAGAAGGGATGGCAAGTTTTTATCAGAATGCGTATGGCGTTGAACTCAATCCAAACAATGAAATATTGCCTCTGATTGGCTCAAAAGAGGGAATCATGCACATTTCGATGGCATATTTAGAAGCAGGAGATGAAGTTTTAGTACCCAATCCTGGCTATCCCACTTACCGTGCCGCCTCCCTACTGACGGGTGCAACGGTAGTAGATTATGACCTTTCGGAAGAAAATAATTGGTTACCAGATTTGAAGAAATTAGCCCAAAAAGACCTCTCAAAAGTAAAACTCATGTGGGTAAATTATCCCCACATGCCAACGGGTGCAAAAGCCAATAAAGCCTTTTTTGAAGAACTCAGAGACTTTGCTTTAGCTCATAATATTCTAATCGTTAATGATAATCCATACAGTTTTATTTTGAACGATGACCCGCAGAGTATTTTGTCGGTGGAAGGGATGAAAGAGGTGGCCATGGAGTTAAATTCTCTCTCAAAATCGCACAACATGGCGGGTTGGCGAGTAGGAATGTTGGCGGGTAAAGCAGCGTTCATTAATCCCGTTCTTCGCTTCAAATCTAACATGGATTCTGGAATGTTTTTGCCTTTGCAGATGGCAGCGGTCACGGCTTTGCAGAATGATAAATTCTGGTTTGAGGAATTAAATAAGACGTATAAAATCCGTCAGCAAAAAGTTTTTGAAATGATGCAATTACTTGATTGTAAATATGATAAAAACCAAACAGGTATGTTTGTTTGGGCGAAAATTCCAACAAAATACAAAACAGGCTACGAATTATCGGATGAAATTTTAGAAAAAGCGGCAGTTTTCATTACACCAGGTGGCATTTTTGGAACGGCTGGCGATGGCTATATTAGAACATCTCTTTGTGCAGAAGTTTCGGTTTTTGAGGAGGCAATTTTGAGGATTCGGAAGGCATTGGGAATTTGCTAATTAGTCGGTCGTTATTAGACCACGGATTGTACGGATGATACTTTTTTTGTTGCAATTTATTAATTTTGGAACGCAGGCTGGGTTGAAACCAAGCCTGCGTTATCCAGAAAGTTTATTTCATAGATAAATCATAAATAATCGTTAGTATTTTAATAAACAATCCGTGTAAATCCGTATAATCCGCACAATCCGTGGTCTAATAGCGTGGTCTAATCACTTCCTCAAAACCTCCCGAATATTATATTCCTGAATCATGGCAGGATTTTCAGGTGAAAGCGTGAAACTTACTTCAATATTTCCCTTCTCTCCTTCCAATAAAAAAGCTCCACGAAGATTATTTTCTGGAACTATATCATTGATTTTCAATACCTTACCTACTTTATTAAAAATCCCTTCCGCCTCTTTTCTTAAAGAATTTGGAAAATAATCTAAGAAAAAATTCTCCGCAAAAATATTAGTAGCCTCCGCATTTTTCCAGTCGGGTAAGAGATTTACCAACTCCTTTTGACGCTGTTTCAAGATGGGTGAAACCGCCAAAGGTTTAGGTTTCAAATGAGCCAAAGCCACCAAAGTATCCAAAATTTGGACATTCAATGCACTCACAGGAGCATAAGTCCGATTGGCAAAAGCAATTATTCCAATGCCATATTTCGGTAAAATTTTCCAGTTACTTCCAAAACCTGGCAAACCCCCAGAATGTCCGATACCAATTTTATGGTCAGCATCTTCCACCCAACGCAAGCCATATCCATACGCTGAAACGAATGGCATTAATTTTCCAGAAGCATTTTTATTATCCGTATTAAAAGCACTAATATTCCACGGCTGGTGCATTTCTCGCAAAGAACTCCGCTTCAAAACGGGCGATTCCTTTGCATCTGAAACCGCATCCGAAAGATGAAAGGCAGTATATTTTGCGAAATCATCCATTGTTGTCAACATTCCACCCATCGCTCCATACGCACCATCGCCCAACATGGGTTGTTCAACCCAATTTTCATCCAAATACCTATATCCCAAAACTAATTGATTTTTAGGCACTTTGGTATAATCCCAATAGGTATTTACCATGCCCAAAGGTTTCAAAATATTTTTATCAATGTAGGTTTGGTAGGGCTGTCCACTCACTTTTTTGATGATATATCCCAACATCGCAAAACCCATATTGCTGTACTCATAAGCCGTGCCTGGGGTGTTGGAAAACGAAATGCCTGTTTTGAACATTTTGAGCATCGTTTCGTCCGAAATTGCCAATTGACGATCGCCCCAAGGATTATCCTCTGGAAAACCTGCGGCATGGGTCAATAAATGTCTAATTGTGATTTCGGGTGAATCAGTAGAGAATTTTTGCCCTTTCAATTCTGGGATATAAAAATAAGCAGGGTCATCCAAACGCAATTTCCCCGCATCCCGTAATTGTAAAATTGCCATGGCAGCAAAGCTTTTTGTCATAGAAGCAATCCGATAAACAGAAACATTATTGGCAACGATTTTTGTCGTTGTATTAATAATTCCAATATTGCCCGAATGCACCAATTTTCCATCCACCACTAAGCCATAAACCAAACTTGGCAGATGCTGTCTTTGGGCAAAATCCTTGCAGATTTGGTCTATTATGGGTAAATAGGGTTTTAAGGCTTCGGCTGTATTTTGTGCATTGATATTTGCAAAAATTAAAACCAGTAAAAAGGTTAAAGTTTGTTTGATTTTTTTCATGTTCTTTTTGGTTCTTCTAAGGTTTATACTGAAAAAAAATCGGATACGAACGTCGTGAAGGTTAAAACCTTCACGACGTTATTTACCGAATAAATCACACATAAATTTCGTTTTTTAACTTCCAATCACCAATTTCTCAATCAATAAAATCATAATATGAATTACTTTGATATGAATTTCTTGAATACGGTCGGCATAACCAAAATGTGGCACTCTGACCTCTACGTCGGCTTTTCCAGCTAATTTTCCTCCATCTTTACCCGAAAGAATAATCACTTTCATCCCTTTTTTACGAGCAGCTTCCACAGCTTTGATAATATTTTCAGAATTACCACTCGTTGATAATCCCAATAATACATCTCCTTGATTTCCAAGTCCTTCGATGAAACGGGAGAATACATATTCGTATCCATAATCATTACTCACACAAGAAAGATGTGAAACGTCAGAAATGGCAATGGCGGCCAAAGCTCTTCGATTGTCACGATAACGACCCGATAATTCTTCGGCAAAGTGCATCGCATCACAATGCGAACCACCATTTCCACAAGAAATTATTTTATTACCTGATTGCAAAGCCGAAGCCATCAAACGGGCGGCAGCGTCAATATCAGCCATATTTTTTTCGTCGGAAAGAAAATTTTGAAGGACTATTTGAGCTTCATTTAGCTCTTGTGAAATGATATCAAGCATTTTATAATTCGATAAGTTTAATCAAAATTACAAAATACGAATTAGTAATATCCACTGAACGCAAAAAAACCTGACTCTGTGGGTCAGGTTTCGTAGCTAATTACAGTTACGACGTAAAATGTTGTTAGGTGTAGGCTATTACTAATTTCTGAAATACCACTTTCAAAATATAATACAAAACAAATCCATAAAACACTAATAGTCAATAGTCGTTTTTCTATCATTTTTTGGGGCTTCATAGTAGATTTCTACCAATTATAAAGTTTTATATAGGTGATTTGACGAATAATTAAAAAGGCATTTCAAATTTTAAAATTTGAAATGCCTTTTTCCAATAATTAATATCCAATAACAAATCAACTAAATGCTTACCCATAATAATTTTTCTGAGAAATGGCATATTGTAATAAAATGCTTTTGCCCCCTTTTAGGTCAAGTTTTTTTCTAATATTAGCACGGTGATTGTTGACAGTATTTGAAGCAATACTTAGAATATCTGCAATCTCATCGTTGGTTTTCCCCTCGGCAACCAAACTCAAAATACGATTTTCTTGGTCAGATAATTTGTTGTTTCTAATGGGTTTTACGGGTTGCTGATTATCCATCAAAAAGAGTGCATTTCTGGTTATATGACACAAATATTTAGAGCCATTTATGACCGCTTTTACACAGGTCATCAACTCTTCTAAATCTGTATTCGTATTCAAATAGCCCATAACACCCTTTTTTATGGCAGTTAAGGCATCTTCCAAATCTGTGTTTCTTGTGTAAAGAATAATTTTTGTGGAAGGATTTACATTAAGATTTTCCAAGACTTTCAGATTACTCATCCCCGACAAACTACTCCCCAATATCAAAATATCTGGATTATATTTTTGGAGGTTTTGTAAGGTTTCAGCAAATGAAGATGATGTCGCTTTTACTTCAAAACCTTCATGAATCAAAGCATTTTTGATAGCTTCGACCATGATTTTTTCTTGTTGTGCAATGATAATTGAAGTAGGGATCACGTCTATATTTTATTTGTAGTATTCTGTTTATGAATACAAAGTACGTAATTTTTAAAGAAACACGTACTTTGTATAATTCATTTTGGTAATTATTCTTAATTTCATCTCTTAGGAACTGAAATTAAATAACTTATCCATCTCTACTCGTCCTTTTTGAATGATTCTTCGTTACTAAAATCCTCATTTAGCGATGCTAAATTGCGGTT
>JAYVIV010000148.1:0-31060 GCA_043769985.1 Arcicella sp. | reverse complement strand
TTGTAATGGCTGTAAATATTTTCGTCGATATTTTACAAAATTACTTATTCACTCCTCTTTTGTGCCATTAACAATTATCGTACCGCTCAGTAATGAGTTCATCATCAAACAAAAATCTTCCATGAAAAAACTTTTTATCACTTTTCTTATATTTACAGCCACTTCTTCATCCATATTCTCTCAAAAAATCATTCAGAGAGACCCCGTTATTGAAAGTATGGTTTCGGAAATAAATTCTGACAGTCTCAAATCCCACATTCAGAAATTGGTCAGTTTTGGTACTCGCAACACCCTCAGCACAACCACTGATTCAAAAAGAGGCATTGGAGCGGCGAGGACTTGGGTTTTAAGTCGTTTTCAAGAATTTGCGAAACAATCTGACGGAAGATTGACCGCCAGAATTGATTCTTGGACGCAAAAAGCCGATACCAAAAGAGTAGATGTGGACATTCAAATGGGGAATGTCATTGCAACATTAAAAGGTTCTGACCCAACAGACGATCGTGTTTTTTTAGTTTCAGGACATATTGATAGTAGAGTTTCAAGCGTAATGAATCGTATTGATGATGCACCAGGGGCAAATGACGACGGTTCGGGAACGGCGGCGGTCATTGAATTAGCAAGGGTTATGGCAAAGGCAAAATTTCCAGCAACCGTTATTTTCTTGGTTGTGAGTGGTGAAGAGCAAGGGCTTTTAGGAGCAGAACATTTTGCCAATCAGGCTTTTGAAGAGAAAACCAATATCGAAGGGATTTTGAATAATGACATTATGGGTTCAAATAATTCTAACGAAACCAACATCATTGACAATACCAGAGTAAGAATTTTTAGTGAAGGTTTGCCATTTTTTGAATTAGAAAAAAAAGCCCCAAGTATTCGCAGTTTTGGGAATGAAAACGATGGAAAATCCCGTACATTGGCACGATACACGAAAGAAATTGGCGAACGGTATGTTGATAATTTGGAAGTTGTGATGATTTATAGAAATGACCGTTTCCTTCGTGGCGGCGACCATACGCCATTTGTACAAAAAGGCTTCCCTGCGGTCAGAATCACAGAAATGAATGAAAACTATGAGCATCAACACCAAGACGTTCGTAATGAAAAAAGCATTAAATATGGAGACGTAGCCGAGGCGATGGATTTTGAATATTTGCGTAAGAATACTGCCATGAACTTGGCAACACTTTCTAATTTAGCAAAGGCTCCTGCAACAGTTCAAAATTTAACGATTGACACTAAAAACTTAACCAATTCAACCACGTTATTCTGGCAAAATCCAAAGTCTGGGAAGGTGAAAGGTTATTACGTTTTAATCCGTGAAACTTATCAACCGTTTTGGCAAAAGAAGATTTTTACCACAAAAAATGGAATTGTCCTCCCCTACTCAAAAGATAATTATTTCTTTGCTGTTCAGGCAGTTAATGAAGATGGGAATGAGAGTTTGCCCGTTTTTCCGAAAGTTGGAATGTAGAAAACTTAGCACAAGGATTTAAAGTTTAAAACTAACTAATTAGCTGAATATGCTAAAAAAAAGAATCACAACAAGGATGGTAAGACGGAATTTTTTATAGCGTTCTACCATCCTTGCGATGATTACGTCATCTATACAATAAATCTACCCAGAAGTGAGGTATTATTTCCCTAAATTGAGCATATATTACACAGACCACTTGCCGTATTTCCTTATATATTTATGATTATTGGTGGAATAGTTTTATTAACTACATAATTATAAAAAATCAATAAGAGCATGGAAAATCAACAAAATAATCAAAGTAACTATATGCCATCCGAAAAGGATTTACAGGGTAGTGAAATGCCAAATAAAGTAATCACTAATACAGAAGAAAAAACTTGGGAGGACGGACCGATGGCAGAAGCCGTGAGAGAGGCAGGTACTAATCAGGGATATACTCAGCCCGATCCAGAAATTCAGCCTGAAACGGAGGAAACAGGCAATCAGCGTCCTTTGACAAATCCAGATGAGGCAACACCTCAAACAACGGAACCAACAGTTATTCAACAGCCAACCGCTGAAACCGAAGAATATAAAGATTCAGCAGAATTAGAAGAGGATGTAATTGAGCATTCTGAGCGTGGTAATTTGAATAATATGGAAGGTTATAACGAACCGAAATCAAACGAAAGTCAATTTTATAAATAAGTTGGCAATGGAATTCAGTAGGCAGTTTGCGGTAAAAAACTGAGTTGTTATATATTTTAGCAATTCATTATTTGCTTTTCAAACTGCCTACTGCAAACTAAAATATTGCATACTCCTCAAAAGGGCATCAACATTCATTGTTTTTGCCCTTTTATTTTGATTATTCCATGAAAAATTAGTGATATTCCTCATAAACATTAAACTATTCAAAGATTGGACGTAAATTCAAGCCTTAATTTTGAAATTCATGCCAATCATCAATACCGACGATTATAAACCTCCTTTTTGGCTTCCAGACGGTCAATCACAAACAATTTTTCCCTCAATCTTTCGTAAAGTTGAAGGAGTAAATTATGTGCGTGAGCGAATAAAGACAGATGATGGAGATTTTTTGGATGTGGATATAAGAATAGCCCCCCAACCCCCGAAGGGGGAGTTAAAATCGGATTCCAAATTAGACGAGAAAGTTCCCCCATCGGGGGCGGAGGGGGCTTCACTTGTCATCCTCTCCCACGGTCTCGAAGGCGATTCATCACGACAGTATATCACAGGTATGGTCAAAAATTTCAATGCTCACGGTTTCGACTGTTTAGCTTGGAATTTCAGAAGTTGTTCGGGCGAAATAAATCAAACCAAAAGATTTTATCATAGTGGAGCAACAGATGACTTAGAAACTATCATAAAATATTCATTATCAAAAGGTTATCAAAAAATATACTTAGTCGGATTTAGCCTTGGTGGGAACTTAACCCTAAAATATCTCGGAGAAAAAGGGCAAAATCTTTATCCAGAAATTCAGAAGGCAATCACTTTTTCAGTACCTTTGCACCTGTCAAGTAGTAGCAAAAAGATTGGTTGGCTTTATACCAAACGATTTAATAAGTCCTTGATAAAGAAGATTTTGGAGAAATCTCAACGTTTCCCCGAATTCCAGATTGACACTTCAAACATTGCCAAAATCAAGACATTGAAAGATTTTGACGATGCATATACTTCACAACTCCACGGATTTATAGATGCCGAAGATTACTACGAGCGTAACAGTTCACTGTATTTTTTGGATAAAATCAACATTCCAACGCTAATCATCAACGCCCAAAACGACCCTTTTCTCTCAAAGGAATGTTTCCCTTTTGAGAATATAAAGTCAATGGAGAAAGTCTATTTCCAAGCCCCAAAAATGGGCGGACATTGTGGCTTTTATCCCGATGACTATCAAGGCATTTTGTGGTCGGAGAAAAGGGCTTTAGCGTGGGTGATGAGTTGATGAAAACATTTTAGTAATTTTGCTTAGAATCTTAAAAAACAAGATAATGACAGGCATACAATTAAATACCCAGAACGACAAATATTTGATTTCAATAGATAAATCATTGTTTGACAAAGAATGGTTAGTTAAACTTTTGGAGAGTTTACGAGTGGAAGAATTGGCTCGTAAATTTGATTTTGATGAGAGTATTGAAACATTGGGAGAAGAAATAAAGGCAGACTGGTGGGCAAAAAACAAAAACCGTTTTATCAATGAATAAGAGAATTATCGTCGTTGATACAAATATTGTTTTTAAAGCTCTTCGTCTTAAAAACTCATACATTCGTGAAATCTTAAACCAAGAACAATATCATTTTTACGCTCCTAAATTTCTATTAGTCGAAATCTTCAAACACAAGGAGAAAATACTAAAAAATAATACCCAATTAGAAGATGAATTTTATGAATATTTAAACCTTCTTTTACAACACATAACGTTTGTAAATGAGGACATTATCTCTATTGGAAATTATCTTGAAGCGTACAGGCTGTGCAAAAATATTGATGAGAAAGATGTGCCTTTTGTTGCCTTAACGATTCAGTTAGAATGTGAATTATGGACGTTTGACCAACCGATAAAAACAGGATTAATCAATAAAGGATTTGAGCATTTTTTTGAAGTGTAGAATTTTAAAAAATACAGTAACTATAATAACTATCATGGCAACATCATTAGGATTTGAAATACTCAATCAAACCGTTCAAGGTTGGGGATATGCCAATGTTGATGTGTTTGCCAAAGAACAAGCAAAAGGAATTTTGCAACAAAAAATAGCGTATTATCAAAGTAGAATAGACTTTTTTGAGCAAAAATATGCCTTGAAATTTACTGATTTTTATGATAAATTTTCATCCATAAAAAATCATTCTATTACTGAAAAAGAAGATGATAGTATGGTTTGGGAAACGTCTATGGATGTTATTGAGAGTTATAAAAAGGATTTTATTGCTTTGAGTTTATGAAACAACGAGTTGATGCACTTCTTTACAGAATCCTCTCTCATACGTCCGAAACCGTCTTTGTTCTTTACAAAATTACAAAAAATAGGATTCCAAAAGAAATTAAATATTAACCATTATGGAAAAACAGTACGTTTATATTTTCAGCATTTCGGATAAACCTGATTTGATAAAAGTTGGTCGAACATCAAAGAATCCTCATATCCGTGCCAATGATTTAAGTAGAAATACTGCTGCAACTGGTAAATTTAGCGTAGAATGGTTTATGGAAGTTCCTGATGCTGAACTTGCTGAGAAAGTTGCACATTTTAAATTGAAAGAATATCATTCTAATAAAGAGTATTTTAGTACAAAACCTTTTCCTGCTTATCACATCTTAGAGAAGTTTTTAATACCGCTTTTTGAATTAGAGCAACCGAAAATTGAATATTCAGAATCAATAAAAGATGAAATTAAAAAAGACAATTTGGCATTGAAATATGAGAACCGATTGAAATTACAGCAAGAAGAATTTACGATTATTGAAGATGAAGAAATAAAACAAAAAAATAGAAAGGAAAGAATTAAAAATGCAGAAGAAGAGAGTGAAGAATTTACTTCATTGGAAAGAAAGAAAAGAATTGAAAATGCAACTGAAATTTCAATTGAACTCTCAAAAAAATACAATAAGGAAGAAAGAGGGGAAAGAATAAAAAAGTTTCATGAACAAGCAAAAGAATACACTTTATCAGAAAGAGAAGAGAGGATTAGAAATGCGACAGAAAAGTTGAGACAATTCAGTGAAGGTGGAAATGATAAGTAAATTCTATATTTTCAGAAAAACAAATCAAGCAATAAAAGATTCAAAAAATAAATGTTAACCAACACAGCACAAGAAATTATTTACGTCATTGATTTTGACTCAACTTTTACAAAAGTAGAAGGACTTGACGAATTGGCAGCGATTGCTCTTAAAGGTCACAAAGACCATGATAAAATCGTGGGTGAAATCAAAGCCATCACCGATAAAGGCATGGCTGGCGAAATCGGTTTTGCCGAATCGCTCAAAGCACGGGTTGCCCTATTACCCGCCAATCGTTCGCACGTTGCAGATTTGATTGAGTTTTTGATGGGTAAAATCTCCGATTCATTCGCTCGTAACGAAGCATTTTTACGTGAAAACGCCCCTTCGGTTTACATCGTTTCCTCTGGTTTCAAAGATTTTATCGTTCCTGTGGCAATGTCGATGGGCATTCTGGAAGAAAATATTTACGCCAATACCTTTGTTTACGATGCCGATGGAAATATTACGGGTTATGACGAAACCAATCTTTTGTCACAAGACAAAGGAAAGGTAAAACTCTTGCAATCGCTTGATTTTGAGGGAGATATTTATGCTATCGGTGACGGTTATACAGATTATGAATTGCGTGAATCTGGTTTAGCAAACAAATTTTTCGCCTTCACTGAAAACGTTTCTCGTAAAAAAGTAACCGATGTAGCCGATGAAGTGGTGGCTTCTTTTGATGAGTTTTTATACATCAACGATTTGAACCGAGCACAATCTTATCCAAAATCAAAAATTAAAGTTTTATTGCTCGAAAACGTTCATCCAAATGGCGTAAAAGCCTTTACATCGGAAGGTTTTCAAGTGGAATTGTTGAGAGGTGCTTTGGATGAAGACGAATTAATTGAGAAAATTAAAGGCGTTTCTATTTTAGGTTTACGTTCAAAAACTAATCTGACCAAACGAGTGTTAGAACATCCCAACGCCAGTCGTTTAATGGCAGTCGGTGCATTTTGTATTGGCACAAATCAAATCAATTTGGACGAATGCGAACGCCGTGGGATTGCCGTTTTCAATGCTCCTTACTCAAATACCCGTTCAGTAGTGGAAATGGCAATTGGTGAAATGATTATGCTGACCCGTGACATCATGACCAAATCCAACAAAATGCACGAAGGAATTTGGGATAAATCAGCTACGAATTCTTACGAAATCAGAGGTAAAAAATTGGGTTTAGTAGGCTACGGAAGCATCGGAACGCAAATTTCAGTCATTGCCGAAGCCCTCGGAATGGAAGTTCATTTCTATGATACCGTTGATAAATTAGCACTGGGAAATGCCAAAAAATGTAGAACCTTACAAGAGTTATTGAACATTTCCGATTTTATTTCCCTCCACGTGGACGGACGCAAAGCAAACGCCAATATCATAGGCGAACCCGAATTTGCCCAAATGAAAGACAACGTAATCTTCGTAAATCTTTCTCGTGGACACGTTGTAGAAATTCCAGCCTTAGTAAATGCCCTAAAATCAGGAAAAGTTTGGGGAGCTGCCGTGGATGTATTTCCAAGTGAACCCAAAAGTAATGATGAAGAATTTATCAATGAATTGAGAGGTTTACCAAGAGTAATTTTGACTCCCCACGTAGGTGGTTCAACCGAAGAAGCACAAGCAAATATTGGCGAATTTGTGCCAAGTAAACTCTTGCAATTCATGAATAACGGTAGCACGTATGGCTCCGTAAACTTCCCCGAACTACAATTACCACCTTTGGAAGATGCGCACCGTATGTTGCACATTCATCAAAATGTCCCTGGAATTTTAGCCAAAATCAATAATGTTTTTGCCAAATATAACGTCAATATCAAAGGACAATATTTAAAAACAACCAACGAAATCGGCTACGTAATTACGGATATCGCCAAATTATATGCGGATGAAATTGTGGCAGAATTGAAGGATATTGACAATACGATTAAGTTTCGGATGTTGTATTAGGAAAAATAAACGGAACGATATACTTATTGACGCAAAATTATTTCCAAGGCTTTAGCACATTTTTCTATCACTAACCCCATGGGATATGTCGATTCCCCAGCCTGAAGGCATGGGGTTAGTAATAATAAAGGTGACTAAAGTATTGCCCAATCATAAATTTTCGATTTGCGTCAATAAGTATATACTTCCGATAATAAAAGCCTCTTTCTGAACGGTTTGAGGTTTTTTACTTAAAAAATACGATTGTACCTGTTTAATAAGTCAAAGCTACTTATCTTTACGCCCTTGTTACAAAAACGATATATAAAATTTTCAAATTTACTTCTTATCCAAATCCAATTTTACTAATAAATATGCACAATATTTCCCAACCCGAAAACATCAAAATCGCCATTATTGGACTTGGTTACGTTGGCTTACCGCTTGCCGTTGAATTTGGGAAAAAGTATTCTGTTTTAGGTTTTGACATAAACCAAACACGTATTGACGAACTCAATAATGGGTACGATAGAACCCAAGAAATGACATCTGAGGAATTAAAATCTCTTGAACATTTGTCATTTTCTACCGACAAGGAGCAATTAGAAACTTGTAATATTTTTATCGTTACCGTTCCAACGCCCATTGATAATTATAAGAAACCAGATTTAACGCCTCTTCTTTCAGCCAGCAGAACAGTTGGTAAAGTTCTCAAAAAAAATAATCTTGTAATATATGAATCAACCGTTTATCCAGGTTGTACGGAAGAAGATTGTGTACCCGTTTTAGAGAAAGAAAGTGGCTTAACATTCAATCAAGACTTCTTTTGTGGCTATTCTCCCGAAAGAATTAATCCAGGTGATAAAATAAATACCCTTACCAAAATCAAAAAAGTAACCTCGGGTTCAACGCCCGAAATTGCCGATTTTGTGGATGATTTATACGGTTCAATCATTGAGGCAGGAACCTATAAAGCCACTTCATTGAAGGTAGCCGAAGCCAGCAAAGCCATCGAAAATGCCCAAAGAGATGTAAATATTTCCTTCGTAAATGAATTAGCCCTGATTTTTGATAAAATGGGTATTGATACATCCGAAGTATTGGAAGCTGCAGGAACAAAATGGAATTTTTTGAAATTTAAACCTGGACTCGTAGGCGGACATTGCATTGGTGTTGATCCTTATTATTTACTCCACAAATCAGAAAGTTTGGGTTATTATCCCCAAGTGATCCTTTCAGGCAGACGAGTAAATGACAATATGGGAATTTTTGTAGCAAATAAACTCATCAAATTACTCATCAAAAAAGGGCATAGAATTGAAGGAAGTAAAGTCTTAATCTTAGGCATAACTTTCAAAGAAAACTGCCCCGACATCCGTAATTCAAGGGTTATTGACGTGTATCAAGAATTAAAAGAGTTTGGGGTAGATATTGATGTTTATGACCCATGGGCAAATAGACAGGAGGTTCATGAAGAATATGGCGTTCATTTAATCGAAAACTTATCATCAAAATATGATGGTATTCTCTTAGCGGTTTCTCATGATGAATATAAGTTATTAAACTTAGAAAACTTCAAAAATCCCAATGCGGTAATTTTTGACATTAAGGGCGTTTATGACAAAAATTCCGTTGATGCAAGGCTGTAATTACAAACCGTTTAATAGATTTGAGTAAATTAAAAATAAACTCATAGTTCTAAAAATCAACGTTTTATAAGTTATTCTTCCAATTGATTAAAAATATTATTTTACTCCAAAGATTTCCTTTGCTATATTTGCAAGCTAAACTGTAGTTTTTTATGTATTTACATGACAATATGAGTAAATTACTATTTAGACTCAAAATAAAGAGTAAAGAATTAGAAAATTATAATGAAAAAAAAGGCACTAATTACAGGTATTACAGGACAAGATGGAGCTTATTTGGCGGAATTACTTCTCTCAAAAGATTACGAAGTACACGGAATCAAACGCAGAAGCTCTTTAATTAATACCCAAAGAATTGACCATCTTTACGAAGACTTACACGAAGATGATGTTAAGTTTATTCTTCATTACGGTGATTTAAGTGACTCAACCAATATTATTAGAATTATCCAAGAAGTTCAACCAGATGAAATTTATAACCTTGGGGCAATGTCCCACGTGAAAGTTTCTTTTGATGAACCTGAATATACGGCTCAAGTGGATGGGATTGGAACCTTAAGAATTCTTGAAGCGGTTCGTTTGTTAGGGTTAACCCAAAAAACCAAAATATATCAAGCCTCAACATCTGAATTATACGGATTAGTACAAGAAGTGCCACAGTCGGAAAAAACGCCATTTTATCCACGTTCACCTTATGCAGTAGCGAAATTATATGCCTACTGGATAACCGTTAATTACCGTGAGGCGTATAATATGTTTGCGACCAACGGAATTTTATTCAATCATGAATCTCCGCTTCGGGGAGAAACGTTTGTAACCCGTAAGATTACCCGTGCCGTTTGTCAAATTGCCTTAGGACAACAAGATAAACTATACCTCGGAAACTTGGATGCACAAAGAGATTGGGGACACGCCAAGGATTATGTGGAAGCCATGTGGTTGATTTTACAACAAGAAATAGCGGAAGATTACGTAATTGCCACGGGTGTAACTACTCGTGTACGTGAATTTGTGAGAATGGCATTTGAGTTCTTTGGTATTGAAGTTGGTTTTGAAGGAGAAGGCGTTCATGAAGTTGGGAAAGTGGTTGCTTGCCATAATCCATCTTATCAAATAGAAATTGGTAAAGTCGTTGTTTCAGTGGATGAAAGATATTTCCGTCCAACCGAAGTAGAATTATTAATTGGCGACCCAACCAAATCAATGACAAAATTAGGCTGGCAACCAAAATACGACTTAAAAGCCTTAGTGGACGATATGATGCAAGGAGATTTAGCGGTTTTTAAGAAGTAGTAACATTGAGACCAAGTTTGTCATCCCGACGCATCGGAATGCCAAAGCGGGAGGGAACTGAGAGAATTAATTATGGAATGTAAACAATAGACTTTTATTACACTGTTTGACAGGTTTTTTGTATGAAAATTAGAACACGATTTATGGGATTAGATTGATTAGACAAGATTAGACTTGGCAATCATGTTAATCTTGGAAATCTTGAAATCGTGTTCTAACAATTTAAGTGAAGAAACTTATTAAAGAGTGTATTTATTCATAATCTATGAAACCAGTTCTGACAATATTATTTATTTTCATCATTAATAATCTCTTTGCCCAAAGCAATGAGATTAAGAGAGAAATTAAATATTCTGCCGAAGCTGGAACGATTATCTCCACCAATGGCGAAACTCCTTTTTGGCTAAGAGCAAACCAATACGGAACTGTTCCAAATCAATCACCCATTTTTACGTTGAGAGGTTCAGTTAGTTCAGATTATAAAAAAGCCATTACCAAAGAAGACCAATATAAACTCTCAAAATTTGACTGGGGATACGGTTTAAACATTGTTGGAAACGTAGGAAAAGAAAATCAATTTTTGATTCCCGAGGCTTATGTGAAAGCAAAATACGGAGCATTTGAGATTTACGCAGGAAGGAGAAAAGAGATATTTGGTTTAGTAGATAGTACACTTTCATCGGGTTCTTATATATGGTCAGGAAACGCCCTACCAATGCCAAAGATACAAGTTTCAACGCCTAATTTTGTGCCTTTGGGATTTACAAAAGGCTTTTTATCTTTCAAAGGAAATTATGCCCACGGATGGTTTGAAAATTCCCGTACTGACGTAAAGAATTTCTATTTACATCAAAAAAGTTTATATTTCAAATTAGGCAAACCCGATTGGAAATTTCATTTTTACGGAGGTTTTAATCATCAAGTGCAGTGGGGTGGGGAATTGTTATATCCAGATCCAAAAAATGAATTCTCTATTAACGGAAAGGTTGGCTCAAGTTTTAATGACTATTTGAATGTAGTAACTGGAAAGAGTTTAGCAGTTGCAAGTGATACAAGTAAGAATGGAGGAAATGATGCTTTGAATCGTTCTGGAAATCACTTGGGCACACTTGATGTCGGATTTGATATTAGTACGGCTGCTTTTACCATTTTATGTTATAGACAAAGTATTTTTGAAGATGGTTCTTTGGCATATTTGAGTAACATTACAGATGGTTTGAATGGTATTTCTATAAGTATTAAAAAAACATCGGATGCTAAAATTAGAATACAGAAAATCGTAGTTGAGTATTTGAAAACAACAAGCCAGGGAGGAGTTGGAGGATCTGAGAATACCTATTCAAGGCTTAGAGGGCAAGATAATTATTTTAATAATAGTGTTTATAGAAATGGTTGGTCTTACAATCAAACTGCTTTAGGTACTCCGTTTATTAATAATTCAAAAGAAATAAAGACATCAAGTATTTTTTTTACGAATAATGAAGTTCAAGCATTTTATCTCGGTATTCTGGGGCAAATAGGTAAAGATATAGAAACAGAAATAAAATTGTCTTATTCTGCAAATTTTGGTACTTACTCAGATTTTTTTTTAAAATCAAAAGAACAGTTCTCTGGACAGTTAAAAATACTTAAATCGCTGAATGAATATAGTAACTCCACAGTTTTTATTAATATTACTTTGGATTCAGGAACGCTATATGACCCTGCTGTTGGCGGACATGTTGGGATTAGAAAAAAGTGGTAATAGTGATGGCAATAATTAGAATAGCTGCTCAAAATACCACACTTTAATAAAAATTTTACACAGAAATCCGCACTAATTTCAATGAGAAAATACTCAACGTTACTCTTGCTATTTATAAGTTTTGTGGCCAAGTCACAGGACAAAAAAACCCTTCAGATAATCTCAGATACAATAAAGATAGTTGGAATTGATTCTTCTGGTAATCAATTAATTTTGAAAAATGGTACAGAAAACCGTACAAATGCTTTCTTGAAAAATAAATTAGGAGGTATAACTGAGTTTAACTATGCCGTTGATTCTGTATGGGTAGAGAATGATACATTATTTGTACAAAGGGCTGTTCTACATAAATTTAAATTAAATAGCACAAATAACAGTACACAAAATATTTTTACCAATGGTATAATTATTTCAAATGATACGATTAGACATGGAGGCAATCTTAATACAAGCACATTCATAAATCTCAATTACAACAACTATATAATAAAGCAGGACTCGGCTAATTATACAGAGTTTAGTCCATCTATTTTTTCAAGCAGAAGAGTAGGAACAAATATAAAAACATCATTTGAACAGCGTGACGCATATTTTCTAACTACTGTATCAAATAACAATATTATTCAATCACAACTTTTATTGAATGATACAATTAGTACCCTCAAATATAAAAATACCGATATTACTTTAAATGATCAAAGTGTAGTTTATAATGCCAATCAACATTATTTCAATGGTGATTGGTTGAAAATACCAGAAAAAACTCAAACTCAACTTGATAGCTTATCATCGTTTAGTCCCGCAGGTAGCTTAATCTACAATAAGACCACCAAAGGACTTTATGTATCTGATGGCAATAGGGTAACTCCTTCTGCAATAGAGTATGTTGATGGAAGTGAAATACAAACTGACACTCCAACAGATTGGGCAACCAATTTTGGAACAAAAATTCCCGTATTTAGAATTCGTCATCCAATTAATGTACTTGGTACAAATAATAGTAATTCAATTAATAGAGACTTTAAAATTATTCCATATCAATTTGGAATGGCAATAGAGTACAATGGTGTCTTAGAAAATTGGGTGGGAGAATTTTCCATACACAAAGGGCTTAATTATTATGATAGAGGAGATGGTGGTAATGGCTGGGGAGGAATTTTTTGGGTTGGAGATGACAATGATTTTGGTGGATTAAGAATAACTGCTCGAAATAATATTGTCAATGGTGGGAATATTAAATGGACAGAAATATCAAGTGAACAGTTTAACTCAGCATCTGCAGGAAACATAAGGTTACGATTAGTCGATAGCACCGACAGAATTGATTTTGTAACAGGAAGCAGAGGCAGTACTAATGTATATGGTTTTATCAGTACATCAGGTATAAAATACCCATCCGTCGGCAATGTTAATAGTATATCAAACCCTTTGAAAGGACTGACAGTTTTTGATAATTCGGATAGTACCCTAAAAGTTTATAATGGATTAGACTGGAATGATTTGAATAATAGTAATTTAATCGTTGGTAAATCAGGCATTAAATTCCCTGCCATTAGTAATGTAACAACAATTTCAACCCCTTTGAAGGGATTAACAGTCTTTGATGATTCTGACAGTACCATGAAAGTTTATAATGGATTAAACTGGAATGGACTAAACCTTAACAAAAGATTTGGTGCTGATACAATTAATATTAATACAACTTTTACGGACTTAACAAAACAGGTACAATACGTTAATGCTTCAAATGGAAGCATAATTATAACACTACCTCCAATTTCAAATAAACTTTCAGGACTTATTTTTAAAGTAATAAAAACAGATAATTCATCCAATTCGGTAAAAGTTATTAAAAACGGTTTAAATTCTATTAATGGAGTAGTATTTAAGGAGATTCAGAATCAATATGAATGTATGAATCTTTATTCAAATGGCATAAACGAATGGGTAGCAACCAAAGAAAGTAGTTATTAGCTAAAATCATAAACTATGTATAATACAATTTATCACGAAAAATCTTTAGATGATAAGACGTTTTTAGTAACTGGAGGTGCAGGTTTCATAGGTTCTAATCTTGTTGAGTATCTTTTGAAATTTGGAGCAAAAAAAGTTAGGGTTCTTGATAATCTCAGTACAGGTTTTCGTCATAATATAAATTCCTTTGAACATCACCCTAATTTTGAATTTTTAGAAGGTGACATTAGAGATTTAAATATTTGCCAAGAAGCATGCAAAGGAATTGACTATGTTAGTCATCATGCTGCATTGGGTTCAGTACCTCGTTCAATTGATAATCCAATTGCTACTAATGAAGTCAACATTTCAGGATTCTTGAATATGTTAGTGGCTGTTCGAGACAATCAATGTAAACGTTTTGTATTTGCAGCCTCAAGCTCAACTTATGGGGATAGTAAAATATTGCCTAAAGTAGAAGATCAAATAGGGAAACCATTATCTCCTTACGCTGTTACGAAGTATGTAAATGAACTGTATGCCGATGTATTTGCTAAGACTTATGGAATTGAAACAATTGGTCTAAGATATTTTAATATATTTGGTCCTCGACAAGACCCGAATGGTGCTTATGCAGCTGTAATACCTTTATTTATCCAAGCTATTCGAAACGAAAAAGCAGCACATATTAATGGAGATGGAGAAACTTCTCGTGATTTCACTTTTGTTGAAAATGCTATACAGGCTAATATTAAAGCCTTTCTCACTAACAATAATGATGCTATTAATCAAATATTTAATATTGCTTGTGGTGAACAAACTACCTTAAATCAGCTTTGGCAAGAGTTTTTAAATATTTCAGGAAAAAATATAGAGCCTGAATATCTACCTTTAAGAAGAGGAGATGTTAAACATAGTTTAGCAAATATAGATAAAGCAAAAAACTTACTTCACTATGCTCCTTCAGTAAAAATCACTGAAGGGATAGCAATAACGTATAATAAAAATTAATTGGATAGTTGGATATAAAATCAAAATATTTTTTAGAAAAAAATTTTATAGTTTATCTTATTGGTAAAATTATCTCATCAATTTTCGTTTTTGCTTCTATTCCACTTTTCATAAAGTATTTTGGAATAGCAGAATATGGAAAATTTTCGTTACTATACACAACATTCTTAATGTTTTTGGCTGGGGCATCAGGTTGGATAATTCAAGGAATATTAAGATTTTATAGTGTTGAGAGTGATAAAAAAGAATTTTTACAAGAAACAACGAATCTTACTATTAAATCGTCAATAATAACAAGTATCATACTATCAATTGTTTTTCTTATCAATGGAGCATCATTAATAACAATAATAATTACAATTCCAGCATTTTTAGCAGCTTGTCTGTATAGTGTAACAACAGCAAAATTACAAGCAACATTTGAATCTAAAAAAGTTATTTTTTCAGATATCTTTCGTTTAATCATATACTTCCTTGTACCACTTTTGTTTTATTTACTTAATGTAGCAATATCACCAGAGAAAATATTTTTTATCGGAGTATTTCTTAGCTATTTGGGTGCATTGCTAATGGTAAATAACTGGAAAATTCCAGTTTATCGAAATCAAGGACGATTGCTTAAATGGTCTAATAAGATTTGGGCTTATGGAGTGCCATTAAGTATTTGGATGTTCTTATCTCCAACAATGAACTCAAGTGATCGATATATAATTAGTACTACTTTAGGTGTAGTTGCATTAGGGGAGTATTCTGCAGTTTTTGATATAGTTTTCAAAATTTTCTCTCAATTATCAAGTCCTTATAATAATATTGTTCAACCTCTATTGATAAATAGCTACAATAATAAATCATTTTTGGAGTTTCAAAAAATAATGATAAAATCAGCGATTTATCTATTAATGATGTTTTTAGGAGTTTTTTTTATAATCGTATATTTTCGTGATTTTATAATTACTGATTATTTAAACCTTAACACAAAATCTTCTCCACAGCTAAAAAGTATAATAATTCCCTTACTAATCAGTAGTTTCTTTTGGCAAATAGCAGTTTTAATACAAAAGATACTTGAAATACAAAACAAAACTAAAATAATGGCAATTTATATGATAGTTTCTGTATTGATTGGTTTAGGACTAAGTATTTATTTTGTACCAAAATTTGGTTATATTGCCTCTGCATACACCATGTTGTTTAGTAGTGTTTTATACATATTGCTGATAGTAACTCATATATTAACTAATAATTTTAATAAAATTATTTTAAATAAAAAACGTTTTGACAGATTCTACTCAAGTAGAATACAAAGTCGAAATTAGTTTATATTACCCATGGCTATTTATTCTTTGATATGTTCCCTTCTGGTACTATTTTGTATTTCTTCCCTTTTATTTAAAAGTTTTATAAACCCATGCTCAATTTATTCATTAGTTTGGTTATCAATATCTATCGGAGCTGCTTTTTTTGAGACTACAATTGAAGATAAATACAAATTAAGTTTTACAACAATTAGTATAATCTTTTTAAGCGTATTGTTTTTTTTTATAGGTTCAATTTTAAATTTAAATAAATATATACATAATGATAATAGAAAATTAAACTATTATGAAAAATCTTATAAATTTAGTTTTTTCCTATTGTTAATTTCCTTTTTTTTACTGCCAATTGTTATCTCAAAGGCATATTCAATAGTTTCAAATTCAACGTTCAATAGTGTTTTTATCGCATTAAGAAGCGAACTTACTGATGAAAACGGACAAACATATGGAATTGGTGCGTATGGAACTATAATTGCGAATTTAGGCTTTCTATTTACATTTAACGATTACCTTAAAACAGGGAGTAATAAAAAATTACTAATAGTTTGTTTTGTTATTTCATTAATTTTTGACGTACTCAATACTGGAAGAACTTTTTTGCTCTTTACATTAATTCCTGCCCTTTTTATACTATTTCTTAATAGAGGAGTAAAACTATTTTATTTATTATGTTCATTAGCTTTATTATTTCCAATTTTTATTGTATTCAATATACTCAAAACATTTTCTAACTTTGATACTACCACTGACATATTTGATATTAAAGAAATAGTAGATTCAATTCAAATATATTTTTTAGGCGGTATTTATGCTCTAAATAACAAACTTGCTTCTATGAATTTTATTGGAAAAGGGGATGGATTTCTTGTATTCAGAACAATAAAAGCAATTTTAAATTCTATTGGATTTGATACTAAAGTTCAACTTCTAATACAAGAATATGAAAATTCACCTATAAAAACAAATGTTTACTCAATCTTTTATCCATATTTATATGATTTTGGTATTTGGAGTGTGCTTATATTTTCTTTTTTTATTGGATTAGTACATACTTTTTTCTTCAAAAACTCAAAAGAGAATGAATCATATTTAATATTAAACTGCTTACTTTTTTATCCTTTACTTATGAGTTTCTTTCAGGACCAATATTTTACACTCATGTCTACTTGGATACAATATACTTTTTTAATACTGATTAGAAACTTATTTTTAAGATTTAATTTTAAATAATGACTTTAGATATAATAATAGTAAATTGGAATTCAGGAGAATTATTGAAAGATAATATTATTTCAATTCTTAATTCAAATATACATGAAATTGACTATTCAATTGTAATAATTGATAACGACTCAAATGATAATTCACTATTAGAGATTTCAAATAACGAGAAAATAAAAATAATAAAAAATAGAGAGAACAGGGGCTTCGGAGCAGCTTGTAATCAAGGAATAAGAGAAACTTTTGGCAAATATGTTCTTTTTCTAAATCCAGACACAGAACTCCGAGAAAATACTATTTTAGACTCTATAAATTTTATGGAATCTAACTCCAACCTAACTGTACTGGGTTGTAAGCAGGTTAACAATAAAGGTGATGTCTTAAGAACTTGTGCAAGATTTATAACCCTGTCTAATTATTTTAATAAATTGAGTGGCCTATCAAAAATGTTCTCTAAAATATTTCCTGATTATCACATGATTGATTGGAAACATAATATTTCAATGGAAGTTGATCATGTAATGGGTTCATATTATTTAATTAGAAGGAGTAAATTACAGGAATTAAATATGTTTGACGAAGATTATTTTGTCTATTATGAGGATATTGACTTATCATACAGAGTGAAAAAAAGCGGTGGAATAGTCTATTTTAATGCAGATATTGAAATTTTTCATGAAGCAGGTGGAACATCCAAAAATATTAAAGCAAAAAGATTATTTTATTCATTAGATGCCTTATTAATTTATGGGAAAAAGCATTTCAAAAAGATTAACTATTTGATATTACTATTTCTCGTAATGTGTGTTGAGCCTTTAATTAGGATAGTTTTTCAAATCTTAAAGTTAAATCTTAGGGGCATCAAGGAAACTATTTCTGGTTACATATTGCTTTATAAAAAGAGGTTATTTTAAAAATGAAAATATTATTTTTACCAAGATACGATGAATCAGGGGCAAGTAGTAGGTATCGTATTTACCAATACTTGCCTTTTTTTTCTCAACAGGAAATAAGTGTAACTATATCACCTCTTTTAGATAATCAGTATATAAAAAATTTAAATGATAATTCTAAAAATAGTAAGTTTTCTCTAATTTTTCACTATTTAAAAAGAATGTTTTCCATATTAAGGAAAGAAAAGTATGATATTATTTTTATAGAAAAAGAAATTTTTCCATTTCTTCCTGATTTATTATTTATTTTTAAATTATTTAAGATTAAATATATAGTAGATTTCGATGATGCAATTTTCCATAATTACGATGGCAGTTTTCGTATAAATAAAATAGCATATCTACTCAATAAAAATAAAATAGCCCATATTATTAGAGATGCAACTTACATCATTTGTGGTAGTCCTTATTTAACAAAATATGCTTTGCAGTATAATAGTAAAGTAATTGAAATTCCAACTTCAATTGATTTAACAAAATATCAACAGAGAAAACAACAAAATGATGATATACCAGACTTTACAATTGGTTGGATTGGATCAACTTCAACTTCTAAGCATTTTTTAATCATAAAGGATGCTTTACGTCAATTCTGTTCAGAATTTAATTGTAAAATTAATCTTATCGGTTTTGATCAAACATTAAAAAATGAATTTGATCAAAACATTCCAATTACATTGATTCCATGGGAAGAATTCACAGAAATTGAGGAATTATGCAAATTAACTGTTGGAGTAATGCCTCTACCCGATGAGCCATTTGAAAGAGGTAAATGTGGCTTTAAATTGATCCAGTACATGGCTTGTGGAATTCCAACAATTTCTACTCCTTTGGAAGCTAATCTTAAAATTGATAGAGGTAACGGTAATTTATTTGCTGAAACCCAAGAAGATTGGTATAATAGTTTTGTTAAAATTTATCAAGAGAGAGAAAAATATAAAATGATTGGAATTAAAAATATAGCAACTGTTAAAGAACACTACTCTATACAAGCAAATGCAGACATGTATATATCAATATTTAATCAGATAATACAATAACTGTCTGTCTCTAAAACAAAATTTTATGTGTGGAATATTTGGTACGGTAAATTATACAATAGATAACAAAGATATTGTAAATAAGTGTTTAGCTCACCGAGGACCCGAGGAGCAAAATTGGATGTTATTCGACAAAGTGTCTTTGTTTCATGCTCGTTTAGCCATCCAAGACTTATCGAATGCCGGGAAACAACCCATGACATACAATCAATATGCAATTGTGTTCAATGGGGAGATTTATAATCATCAAGAACTTCGGGTAAAATTCAATCTTAAATGTAAAACAAATTCTGATACTGAAACAGTTTTACAACTTTATGATGTTTTGAAGGAAAAAATGTTGGATGAATTTGATGGTATGTTTGCATTTACAATATATGATAAGCAAGCTAATCAATTATTCATGGCACGAGATAGGGCAGGAAAAAAACCGTTATATATTTATAATGACGGAGATAAATTATTGTTTTCCAGCGAATTAAATGCTCTTAGGAGAGTCTTGCCCTTGAAAGTGAACAAGGCATCAGTAGAAGGTTATTTGCAATTAGGGTATTTCTATAAAAATACAACTCCTTACTCAAATGTTTCTGAACTTGAGGCAGGAAGCTATCAGTACATTGACATACATACGCTTGAAACTAAATCCAAAAAATGGTGGAATATACAAGATAAATATTTATCCCCAATAAATGATGACTTTCATACTGCTCTTCAAACCACTGACCATTTGTTAATTCATGCGGTTAAAAATAGGCTTCTCTCCTCTGATTTAGAAGTTGGCTCTTTTTTAAGTGGTGGGATTGATAGTGGACTTGTAACGGCAATAGCTTCTGAATTTACTTCAAATTTAAAAACTTTCACTGTCAGCTTTAAAGGTGCATATAACGAAGCTCCATTAGCAAAATTGGTTGCTCAAAAGTATAATACAAATCATCATGAAATAGATATTTCATTTGACAATTTAAAAAATGATATTGAATCAATAATTGCGTCTTATGGAGAACCATTTGCTGATTCTTCGGCTATTCCAAGTTATTATGTAAGTAAAGAAGCTAAAAAGCATTTAACCGTAATTCTGAATGGAGATGGGGGAGATGAATTATTTGGAGGGTATAGAAGACACGTTTTGTTTAATCAATTAGACCCTTGGAAAACGTCTTCTTTGGTTAAAAAAAGTTTAAATGGCTTACGTCATTTTTTGCCGGAGAGTAACGACAAAAAATCTTTATATAATTATTTTAGTAGGTTAGTTTTTCTTAAAAGTAGAAAAAATTTAGAGGAAGTATATTTAGCAACAACCTCAGATATTTTTGAAGGATATGAGCAATTTTTATTGGGTAAAAACAAAATTATTAGTAATTTTTTAAGATCGGAATTAGAAGAATTAAACACATTATCATTATCAAGTTTACAGAAATTAATGATAGCTGATTTTAATAATTTACTTTCAGGAGATTTATTGGTCAAAATAGATATTGCAACCATGCAGCATGCTTTAGAAGGCAGAAGCCCTTTTTTAGGGAAAGAACTTTTAAATTATATACCTTCAATTCACGATTCTCATAAGATAAAAGGAACACAATCTAAATATATATTACGTGAATTAGCTAAAAAATATCTGCCTTCTGAATTAATTCATCAACCTAAAAGAGGATTCGAAATTCCATTGAAACTATGGGTAAATACGGTACTTAGAGAACCAATTGCAGATTATATTTGTGCCAAGAACGCATTTAGTGATGCCTTTGTGGATAAAAATTTTATGATTGATTTGGTAGATAATAAAGTGAAAGTTGGAGAAGAAAAAAGAGCTAAAATGTTATGGAACATTTTCTGTTTGAACGTTTGGCATAAGAAAGTTTATAATGACTAAAATATTAAGAATTACAACCGTTCAAGAATCATTAGAAAGCCTCTTGAAAGGGCAGTTAAATTTTTTTAAGAACCAAGGATATGATTTATTTATGGCAAGTGCAGTTACTGCTCATGATAGAATTGAAGCATTGGAAGAGCAAGAGGATTGCAAACATTATAACTTACCGCTTACTCGAAAAATAACCCCTATTAAGGATTGCATTGCTATTTGGAAAACTTATAAACTCATTCGTAAATTAAAACCAACGATTGTTCACACTCATACCCCAAAGGCAGGAATGGTTGGAATGATTGCTGCTTGGTTTGCAGGAGTTCCTATTAGGTTGCATACAGTGGCGGGTTTGCCCTTGATGGAACGGAAAGGTTTTATTAAAAAAATATTAATTGGAGTTGAGCGTATTACTTATGCTTTTGCTACTCAAATATATCCAAATTCCTTTGGTTTAAAAGATTATGTAAATCAAAATATTAGTAAAGACTCTAAGATTAAGGTAATAGGGCAAGGAAGTAGCAATGGAATAAATATATTAAATTTTAGTAAATCTGCAGAAATAATTCAGAAAGCAGAACTGATTCGAGCAACATTAGATTTAGATAAAAGTGATTATATTTGGATATTTGTCGGGAGAGTTGTGGGAGATAAAGGTATTAATGAGTTAATTGAAGCGTTTGTTATATTTCAAAAGCAATATTCTAATAATTCCCTCTTGATAGTAGGATCTTATGAGAAAGAGTTCGACCCAATAAAAGCAAAGACTGAAAAAATATTGGAAGGGCATGAAAAAATTTTTCATGTAGGATTTCAAAAGGACATTAGACCCTATTTATGCCTTTCAAATTCATTAGTATTTCCAAGTTATAGAGAGGGTTTTCCTAATGTTCCAATGCAAGCAGCGTGCATGGGTTTATCTTTAATATTGAGTGATATTAATGGCTGTAATGAACTTATTAAAAATAATGAGAGTGGTCTATTGATTCCTCCAAAAAGTGTGGAAGCAATTATTAACGCAATGAAACGGCTATACCTCTCAAAAGAATTTAGCAAACAATTGGGAATAAATGCACACAATGAAGTCATACAGAAGTATAGCCAACCTGTTGTTTGGAATTATATACTTTCAGAATATGAATCATTGCTCAGACAGGTAATAAAATGAGGAAAAATAATCATTTGTATGTTTTATAAAATATTTACCAAAAGATTAATAGACATCATCATTTCTTTAATATGTCTTTTTATCTTAACTCCAATTTTAATAATTGTAACTTTAAACTTATTAATAGCAAATAAAGGAAAAGTATTCTTTGTTCAAAAACGCCCTGGAAGAAATGAGCAGATTTTCATGATTCTAAAGTTTAAAACCATGAATGATAAACGAGATAAAGATAACAATTTATTATCAGATGCTGAAAGATTAACAAAAATGGGAAAATTTATACGTAAAACTTCCTTAGACGAAATTCCACAGTTAATAAACGTCTTAAAGGGAGATATGTCATTAATCGGTCCAAGACCTTTATTAATAGAATACTTACCCTTGTATAATGAAAAACAGAAGCGTAGGCATAGTGTAAAGCCCGGAATTACGGGATTAGCACAAGTGAACGGACGTAATGCTATAAGTTGGGAACAAAAATTTGAATATGATGTTCAATATGTTGATGAATTATCATTTTGGGGAGATATGAAAATACTATTTTTAACTTTTCTAAAAGTCTTTAAATCTGAAGGAATTAATCAGAAAGGAGAAGCTACTATGCAACCATTTAAAGGAACAAAATAATTATGATTTTATATGGAGCAAGTGGTCATGCAAAAGTAATTTGCAGTAGCTTAGAATCAGAAAATATACAAATTGAAGGTATTTTTGAAGATAATCCTGATGTAATAGAATTAAATGAATATAAAATCTTTGGTGGATACAAGGATGATATAATGACAAACTCTAAATTAATTATAAGTATTGGAAATAATCAGATTAGAAAGGAAATATCTAAGAAAATTAATCATGATTTTGGTGTAACGATTCATAAATCATCAATTTTTGATAGAACTTCAATAGTAGGTGAAGGTTCCGTTATCTTACATAATACAGTTGTTCAGCGGGATACTTGGATTGGCAATCATGTTATTATTAATACTAATTCATCCATTGACCATGATTGTAAAATTGAACATTTTGTTCACATATCTCCCAACGCTTGCATTTGCGGAAATGTGTCTATTGGGGAAGGCACACACATTGGAGCAGGTGCAATTGTGATTCAAGGCATAAAAATTGGCAAATGGGTTACTGTTGGAGCAGGATCAGTCATTATTAACCATATTCCAGATTATGCAACAGTTGTTGGTAATCCTGGTAGAATAATAAAGGAAAACAAAATTAATGAATAACAAAATATGGCTATCGTCCCCCCACATGGGAGGAAAGGAAATAAATTATGTAAATCAAGCATTTGAAACCAATTGGATTGCTCCATTGGGACCCAATGTAGATAATTTTGAAAAAGATTTGTGTTCATTTACGGGTTCAAAGCACGCTGCAGCGCTGAGTTCAGGAACTGCTGCTATTCATTTAGCGTTGATTCAATTGGGCGTTAAAGCTGGTGATGAAGTGATTTGCTCTACTTTTACCTTTTCAGCAACCGTTAATCCAATTATTTATCAAGGAGCGACTCCTATTTTTATTGATAGCGAAGATTTAACTTGGAATATGTCTCCACAATTATTGAAAGAGGCAATTTTGGATAGAATTTCTAAGGGAAAAAAACCAAAGGCAATTATTATTGTTCATTTATACGGAATGCCCGCACAAATGGATGAAGTTATGGAAATTGCTTATCAATTTGAAATTCCTGTGATTGAAGATACTGCTGAAGCATTGGGTTCAACTTACAAAGGAAAAGCCTTAGGAACGTTTGGTAAAGTTGGCATTTTATCTTTTAATGGCAATAAAATCATTACAACTTCTGGTGGCGGTGCTTTAATTTCTGATGATGAAGATCTTGTAAAACAGTCACGTTTTTTAGCAACCCAAGCTCGAGATAATGCTCCTCATTATCAACATTCGCAAGTAGGATACAATTATCGTATGAGTAATGTTTCTGCGGGTATTGGTCGTGGACAAATGGAAGTCTTAACTCAAAGGGTTGAACAGAGGCGGAATAATCATGAATTCTATCATGCTATGTTATCAGGTTTAGACTCAATTAGTTTTTTGGAAGAGCCAAAAGACTATTATTCTAATCGTTGGCTTTCTTGCATCTTACTCAACAATTATGAAGAACGGGAAAGTTTAAGAATTGCTTTGGAAAAAGAAAATATTGAGTCTCGTCCATTATGGAAACCCATGCATCTTCAACCAATCTTTGAAAGTTACCCTATTTATTTAGATAACACTTCAGAAAGCCTCTTTGAAAGAGGCTTATGTTTGCCTTCAAGTTCTAACTTAGATGAGTCTAAACTTAATAAAGTTGTTAATACTATCTATCAAGTATTAAATGGCGTTTTAAGATGACATTTTTAGTTCTTACCATCATTTTATTCATTAGTGAAGTTATTTTTATTAAAGTAGCGAAGCAATTTAAGGTCATAGATATTTCAAGAGAAAATAATGTGTGTTTGAAGGAAACTGTGAGAGGAGGTGGAATAATTTTCTTTTTATCTATGTTATGCTACTATGTATATTCAGATTTTCGGTATTCTTACTTTTTTTTAGGGCTGTCTATTATATCATTGGTTAGTTTAATGGATGATATCAAATCGCTATCAGTCATTAATCGTTTATTTTTTCATTTTTTAACAATAATCTTAATTTTAGTTCAACTTGATTTCTCAATAGATTCAACGCTGTTTTATATCTGTATATTGGTAATGGGCGTTGGTATTATTAATACCTACAATTTTATAGATGGTATTAACGGGATAACGGGTGGGTATAGTACAGTCGTGATTGGAGGACTTTGGTATGTAAATAATTATCATACAAAGTTCATAGATATCAATTTTATAGTTTTTGTTTTAATAAGTTTACAGGTATTTAATTTCTTTAATTTTAGAACAAAAGCAATTTGTTATGCAGGGGATGTAGGAAGTATCTCAATAGCAGTAATTATTCTGTTTTTACTGCTGAAATTAATTTTACGAGAACAAAATTTAATTTATATTTTGTTTTTATCGGTTTATGGGGTTGATAGTGTATTGACCATTATTCACCGTTTATTTTTAAAAGAGAACATTTTTAAAGCTCATAGACTTCATTTATTTCAAGTGATTGTGCATAATTTAAAAATTTCCCATTTACTAATGTCAACAATTTATATGTTGCTACAAGGCATCATTTGTTGTATTGTAATTTTCAATTTGCAGTATTCCTTCATTACGCAGTTAGTATCGGGGTTTAGCATAATAATCTTATTAGTAACACTTTATATTATCACGAAACGTAAGGCAATGGCTTTAACCGTTTAATAACTTAAAAGCCATAGAATTTGGAAAAGTGTTAAATTGTAGGTAAAATTGACCTTCAATACAATATTCTCAAATAAATATCTTCTATCAATTTCAATCTATGTCTGAACATTTACTTTCAAAATATTCTAATAAGTTTGTCTCCCGATGGCTCATTTTGGCAGTTGATATGATGATTGTGTCTATTTCATTTATTGTTGCCAATATATTAAGACATAACTTTCACATTAGTACCATTAGTTGGCAATCCATTGAAAGGCAATACTTATTTATGTTGTATGTTAGATTAGGTTGCTTTTTTTATTTCCGTTCTTACACGGGTATTATTCGCCATACGAGTATTGAAGATGCTATTTTATTGTTCAAAACCGTTACCCTCAGCACTTTCGTAGCAGGTTCCTTTTCCTTAGCCATCCGATATGTATCAGGATATGATACTCCCTATTATGTTCCTCTTTCTGTATTGAGTATTGATTATTTCATTTGCTTATTTCTTTTAATATCAAGCCGTTTTTTAGTTAAAGCAGTCTATGAATCTTTAATTTTAGAGTTTAAATCCTCCAAAAATGTACTAATTTACGGAGCAGGATATTCAGGTCTGATCACTAAAAATGTATTGTCAAATGATAAAATAAGGGGCTATCATATTTTGGGTTTTATTGACGACAATCCTGCCAAAGCAAATAAAACGATTGAAGGCATAAGAGTTTATAGCCGAGAAGAAGCAGTTAATAAATTTTTAGACAAAATTGATGCTGAAATAGAAGTAATTGTTGCCATAAAAAAAATAACTCCTTCGGCTAAACGGCAAATAAGTGACTTCTTTTTAGAGAAAGGTATTGTGGTGAAAACATTACCACCCGTTGAAAAATGGGTAAATGGGGAATTTTCAGTCAATCAAATTCATCATGTAAAAATTGAAGATTTATTAGAGCGAGATTCTATTGAAATGAGTAATCAATTAATTGGCAAAGAAGTGGATGGGAAAGTAATAATGATTACTGGTGCGGCAGGATCCATTGGGAGTGAAATTGTGAGACAGCTATTGAATTATTTTCCTGCTAAAATCATTCTAGTAGATCAAGCAGAATCGGCTTTGTATGATTTGGAATTTGAAATAAAGAAATTGATTCCTGACAATACCAGTGTACAGATTGCGATTGGAGATGTTTCGGATAGAACAAGAATGGGTAGAATTTTCAGAAGTTCGAGACCACACCTTGTTTTTCATGCTGCTGCTTATAAGCACGTGCCAATGATGGAAAACAATCCTTATGAAGCAGTGAAGGTGAACATTGGGGGTACTCGGATAATAGCAGACCTTTCAGCAGAATATGGGGTTGCTAAGTTTGTGATGGTATCGACAGACAAAGCGGTTAATCCTACGAACGTGATGGGGGCAACGAAAAGGGTTGCTGAAATGTACACCCAGAGTATGAATTATGTGTCAGGGGTGAATACTAAGTACATAGCTACTCGTTTTGGCAATGTATTGGGATCTAATGGATCGGTAATTCCTTTATTCAAGAGGCAAATAGAGCAAGGAGGACCGATTACCGTAACCCATCCAGAGATCACTCGTTATTTTATGACCATTCCAGAAGCCTGTCAATTAGTATTAGAAGCGGGGACGATGGGAAAAGGTGGAGAAGTTTTTGTATTTGACATGGGTGAACCCATAAAAATAACCGATTTGGCAAAGAAAATGATTACGCTTTCAGGACTGAGAGAGGGCAAGGATATACAGATAGAATATTCAGGGCTGAGACCAGGAGAGAAATTATATGAGGAACTATTGAATGACAACGAAAATACGATGCCTACGCATCATCCGAAGATTATGTGTGCGAAAGTGATTACGCCAAGTTTTGGGGTAATGGAAATAGTTTTGGATGAATTGGAAAGATTATTGTACGAAGGAAATAATAGGGAGTTAATCGGACAGATAAAAAGTATTGTACCCGAATATATTAGTAATAATTCGGTTTACGAAGAGTTAGACAAGGTTAGAGTAAGATAAAAACCCGAATAATAAATTATATTAAATATATAGTGATATAGTATTGTAATATTGAAATAAATTAAGGAATTTCGTTGCAGAAAAAAACAACATTCAAACTTTTAAAAATTGAAAATCATGAAAACAAAAATACTTTCTGGACTTATATGCTGTTTAGGGATATTTTCAGCAAATGCTCAAACAATTACTGCTCCAGTCGGACAATCTTTGACAGTCACTAATCCCATTGACGTAACTGTTGCTGGTGGAAGTGTTAATGTACCAAATGATGGGTCTTACAAAATAGGAGGATCAAATGTATTAAAGACTATTCCAGCTAACATGTTTGTGGGTAAAAATAGTGGAACATCACTTAGTTCAGGAATTTTCAATACTTTTGTTGGTGAAAATTCTGGAGCAGCAACCTCATCTGGAAACAACAATTTATTTTCTGGTTACAATGCAGGTAGTCTAAATACAACAGGAAGTAGTAATATTTTCATGGGTTCAAATGCTGGAAATAATAATACCACTGGACAATCAAACCTTTTTTTAGGAACAAATGCTGGATATTTAAACGTAACTGGTGCTGAAAACTTATTCATGGGTTCAGAGTCTGGAAGATTAAATACTTCAGGTGAATTTAACACATTTATCGGTAGAGCATCTGGATATTCAAATTCTACAGGCAATAGAAACATATTTTTGGGTTCTTCAGCAGGTGTAACAAATACGTCTGGAAGCGATAATACTTACATAGGATATAATGCTATAGGTGCACCATCAATAACTAATGCCACTGCGATTGGTGCAAATGCAACAGTAACAACATCAAACACAATAGTCATAGGAAATGCTACAACAACTATCACGGGTTCAGGTTTAGCCGCAGGTTTATCTGGTTTAAGATTTGCAAACATTACTTCAGCAACTTCTCCTGGTACTGGTGGTTCTGGTAAAGTATTAAGTGTTGATGCAACTGGTAATGTTATTTTAGTTGGTTTAACTGCAGGTCCAATTACTACAAGCGTAGGCGGTCCAATAGCTGAAAGTTGGAAAGAGTCAGATGGTTATTTGTATAATAATAGCACAAATGGTGTGGTTATCAAGGGTACTGGTTTAGATGGTAATTCACTTATCGTTAAGGGTGGTGTTTTATCAAAAGAAGTAAACGTTAAAGTTGAAGGTTCTGAGTCTTGGCCTGATTATGTTTTCAAGCCTAACTACAAGCGTATGACTTTGGGAGAAGTTGAGAAATTCATTACCATCAACGGTCACTTGCCAAATATTCCAAGTGCTACTGAAATGGCGGCTACTGGTAATAACTTAGGAAAAACTGACGTTAAATTATTAGAGAAAGTTGAAGAATTGACTTTGTATTTGTTGGAGATGAAAAAAGCAAATGATGCTCAAGCAGCAGAATTGAAGGCTTTGAAACAACAGGTTAGTAAATTGAGAAAGAAGTAGTAAACCTCACCCCCCTCCCTCTCCAATTGAGAGGGAGCTAAAAAGAAAACAGATGAAAAATTATTTCAGAATAGTTGGAATGTTTCTTTTCGTGATGTCAGTGAGAGTTGCTTCTGCTCAAGATGCTTCTTTAAAAATTACTGATAACATTAATAGAGCTACCAAACACGAAGTGGCAACTGAAACAATCAGTGCTTCTAACGTGGTTAGTGAGGAGTCAAAAGTGCATTATGAGGCTGGAAAATCTGTAAAATTATTGCCAGGGTTTACGGCAAAAAGTGGAGCAAATTTCAAAGCAAGTATTGGCAAAATTCAATCCTCAGCAAGAATTGCAGGAGCTGAGACAAGTGATAAAGTAAGTATGTATGCATACCCAAATCCATTTGAAACATCAGTAGAAATTGAATATTATGTACCTAAGGCTGGTAAAGTTTCGTTGTCAATCACAAATATTATTGGAATGACGATTGCAACTTTGGTGGATAATCAAGAAGTTTCAGAAGGTAATCATACGGCTAAGTTCTCAGGAGATGGCATTACATCGGGTACTTATCTTTATACTTTGAAAACTGAGACTGGTGCGGTTTCAAAGAAGTTATCTAAGAAGTAATTATAGGTGTTAAAAGGTTATAAAAATGACGGACTTAAAAGGTTCGTCATTTTTGTTTATTTTAGACAAGATGGTTCTCTCATTTATATCAATATTTTATGTTTACGGTATCCTAACCTTCAAGTAAAAGAGAAGTAGTAATATTCTGTCTGAACTAAGATTTATAGGATTAATGGAATTTTAGGATTCTAATCCTGATAATCTTAAACGGAATTATATACTTAATGTCGCAAGTCGTTAAAAACCTCACCCGAGCGTCGGTCGCCCCAGCCCCTCTCCCGAAGAGAGGGGAGCATTCGTCCACTTTTTCTCCCCTCTCCTCGGGACAGGGGCTGGGGCGACCGACGCTCGGGTGAGGCTTTGCGACTTTAAACATATAGTTCCGTTCTCTAAATCCTAAAAATCTTGGTTCAGACAAATTAAAGTTTTCAATCATTAAAGCACCTACCCCACTTCCAAAACCTCTTCCTGTCTCACAGCTCCACCTTGAATTTTCAAATCTCTGGACATGTAACTATACACCGCAGGAATGATATAAAGTGTTAAGGTTGTGGCAAATATCATTCCGCCAACCACGGCAATTCCCATTGAAACACGGCTTTGCGAACCTGAACCTAATGCCAATGCAATTGGTAAAATACCCAAAATCGTGCAAAGTGAAGTCATCAAAATGGGTCTAAATCTTGATATTGCCGCTTCTTTTGCCGCTTGCATTTTATTACTTCCAGCCTCTTTCCTTTGATTGGCAAATTCTACGATTAAAATACCATTTTTTGTAACTAATCCGACTAAAACAATTATCCCAATTTGTGAAAAGATGTTAAGGGTTTGACTGAAATCCCACAATGAGAGTAATGCTCCAGCCACTGCCAATGGAACGGTCAACAGTATAATCAAAGGGTCAATAAAACTCTCAAATTGAGCCGATAGGATTAAGTAAATTAATATCAGTGCTAAGGCGAAGGCAAAGACTAAAGACGATGAAGAGTCCTTAAACTCTTTTGATTGCCCGTCGTAAGCCGTTGAAAATGAATTATCTAAAGTCTCTTTTGCTATTTTGTCCATCTCGTCTAACGCTACTCCCAAAGTTATGCCCTTTGCCGCTTGTGCCTGAACAGTTGCCGCTACATAACGGTTATATCTGAATAATTGCGGAGGAGTGCTTTCTTCTGTAATTTTGACTAAATTATCCAATTGAATTAATTCTCCACGATTACTTTTTACGTATAATGAACGTAAATCTGATACATCATTTCGCTCAGGACGTTCGATTTGTCCG